>JAISEQ010000498.1 GCA_031264045.1 Deltaproteobacteria bacterium | reverse complement strand
GGGATCAGCCTCCGGGTTTCGGCCTGCCGGCTCCTTCGGTGCCCGCGGCGGAGCCCGCCGTTCCGGACTCCGGGGCTCTGCCTCCGGGATTCGGCCTGCCGGAGCCTGCGGCGCCTGCGGGGCCGCCCGCCGCTCCGGACTACGGGGATCTGCCTCCGGGATTCGGCCTGCCGGAGCCTTCGGTGCCTGCGGCGCCGCCAGCCGCTCCGGACTACGGGGATCTGCCTCCGGGTTTCGGCCTGCCGGATCCTTCGGTGCCCGCGGCGCAGCCCGCCGTTCCGGACGACGGGGATCTGCCTCCGGGATTCGGCCTGCCGGAGCCTTCGGCGCCTGCGGGGCCGCCCGCCGCTCCGGACTACGGGGATCTGCCTCCGGGATTCGGGGATCTCGATGATTCGGATGGGGGGTCTGAACCTGGCGAGAGCTGATCGGGCTGGCAAACGTACGGTCGCGCCAGGACAGAGATTCGGCTCAAGAGCCCTGATCCCTGGAAATGTGCGGGTTTTCGGACGGTTCCGTTTTCCGGCGTTTGCCGTCAATATTGTCGCGCATGCCCGCCAGGACGGTCTTGCTTAAATGGGTGGCGGCTTTTCCGGAAGGACAGGAAGCGTTCCACCCTGCGCCGGGCGGCGGCAGTTGCGCGCCTGCGGGAGCGTCTCTTTCAGGTCCATGTCGGGTTTTTGACCCGTAGCCCGCGATACTTGCTGACTCTTCGGGGACAGGATTCCGTGGGCATGAAGCCCATGCGGAGGCCCCGACCGGATTTTTCCGGCAGCCGCGTCTTGCCCGGTCAGTGTTTTTCCGGAACGACTCCCTGCCTCTGGAGGGTCTCGGCGCGAGCTAAGCGAAGGAAGACTATCGCGAGAATCGAGAATGCGGCGATGCTGATTATCGTGGTGAAGACAGTTTTGGATATGAAGACGGTCCAGCTGAACTTTTCCTTTGTCTGCAGTGCGATTACACTGAAGTAGGTCCAGAAGAAGGACACTGCCGGATAGGCGACAAGCGTCACGGACACGTCAAGGATGTTGAGACGGTTCCCGCGGGTGAGCGCCATGCTGCGGCTGATGGCGGGAAATAGCCTTTTCTTTTCCACGGCCATGACGGGCACAGTGAGGCAGATGGGGAGGAAGAGCGCGAAGAACCCCGCAGTCACGAGAAGGGCGCCCGGTACGGTGCCTACGAGTCTCGGAAATCCCAAATTTACTGCGATGGAGTCTCCAATATTCATGATATAGAACGAGAGAATGAAGAATATGAACAGCGCAGCAGTCAGCAGAAGGTACCGGTGGAACTGGACGCCGCTTGCTTTCAGCCATTGTGACGGTTTGAGCTCCGGGTTAGCGGCAGCCGCCGCCACGGCACCCGCGCTGAACATCATGATGGCGAAGTGGAGGTAAACGAGGATGATGTTCCACGGTGTGGCGGAGGTTAATCCGGAAGTTTTGGTGGCCAGGGCGTATAACAAGTAGATGGAGGGGAGGACGGGGAAGAAGATGGTCGGCAGGGGGGTGCGCCTGATGAGCTCGGAGGCTTCTCTGCAGGCTGCCCTGAATGTGGGGACCGCCGACGGCGGAGAACTGGGGGACGTCTCCTGGAAGGACTGTTGTCCTGCCTGCTGAGGAAGTTGCGGTTGCACGTGAGCTACAGAATCATTGGAAAATTCTGCCATGGTTTCACCAGTAGGGAGGCTGAAGTTCGCCAGATGATGTCGTGGGGAGGGCAGTCGGCGCGAAACCGAATAAGATAGCTTTTTTCCAGGAATTCTAAGTTAATGTCCCTCTTAAGTCAAATGTTCAGACGGCATCGGCTGAATCTGGCGTATCAGGTTCAACAAGAGGTATTTGGAATTGTCATTTTTAAATTTCACGGTTTTTGTCGCGATCCTTAATCCGGGAGCTTTTTGCGAATATTTAGAAGAATACTTTCTGATATGATGATTCAATATTTTATTATACGTAGTAGCTCATATGAATTGTTACGATTATTATTGTTTTATATAATTATATTGTTTTAACTAATCAACATGATTTTCATTGTCAATCTCTTTATTGTTATGGTATTCGTCAAATTGATAGATATGTTTCCTGTGTATTAAAGATATGTATAACTGGAATGTTTGATATAACGCCAGGCAATCTTGATAATTGCATGAATTCGGAGATCCGGAATTTCTATGGAACTGGATTTAGCAGTTCCTTTCAGCAGAACCATCTTGGTGAGGGAGCAGGACGACTCCGGAGAACCGTTATAGTTGCCGCCGTTTCCGCGAGACTGCGGGACGGCCTTTTTCGGTTTCGGAGTTCCCTAACCGGAGTCCTCCGTCCTTCCGGTCGTTATCGCCTCACGCCCTCTGCCGGTTAACCTTTAAAAACCTGCCCCTATGGGCTATGATCGCGAGGGCGTCCTCCGTTTTTCCCGTCAGCTCCTCCCCGTGCGGTGCGTCTCTGCCGCGTGCCTTCCGCCAACCCTGGAGGGACCGGGACGCGCCGCCCGCCCGTCAGCCCCGTCTTCCCGGGACATGTCCGGGGGCTCGCGGACCCTCCGCTCCCCTCCCTTCCGGGACATCCCCCCGTTTTCCCGTCCTCCGGCTGCCGTTCCGGCTTTTCCCGGCCTCCGCCGACCACTTTGCCCATTCCTTCCCTTCCCCCGGCCCCCGGGGAGTCCAGGTGCCGCCATTGCCGCTGCCACGCAGGCTGAAGAAGACCGTCCTTGCGGCCCTGGCCGTCGTGTGTGCCGCCTCGCTCCCGTTCGCGGGGGTGATGCTCTTCCAGGAGCTCTACAAGAAGCAGCTCTGGGACCCCCGCCACGCGGCCCAGGTGAACGGCCGCCCCGTCACCCGCGACCAGGTGGAGGCGGTGCTGAAGATAGGCCTCTACCCGCCCCTCGCGGCGGAGAGCGGCGAGCCCGGCACCATCACCATGCGTCAGATCCTGGACGGGCTCATAGAGGAGGAACTGGTCATGCAGGCGTCGGAAAGGGAGGGGCTGGGGGTGACGGAAGAGGAGGTGGACGCCTTCCTGGACGCGCATCTGGACGTCTGGGGCTGCGGGGGCGGGGCAAGGCGGGCCTACATGTGCCGGGTCCCCAGGGGGGAGGAGCTGGAGATGCTGAAGTCCGCCCTCCGCCGGAGGCTTGTACTTGAGAAGGCCGCGTACTTCGCGGTCGGTCGCCGCGCCCGCCGCGATGCCCGCGACTGGGAACGCTACCTCTCCGAGTGGTCCGGGACCCATTACCTGCCCAGGGTCTACGAGGCGCGCGCCCTGCTTGCGGAAAAGGTCCCCGTCGCCCTCCGCATCCTGCGTTCAGAGCGCTCGCGTTCGGGGGGCCTCCAGCGCCTGGAGGAGGATCTCAAGGCTGCCGGGGCCGGCTGCATGGTCTCCGATCCCATCATGATAGATCCCGCCAAGGCTTCTCCCGGCTTCCAGTCCACGGATCTCGAGGAGGGGCTCCGCGCGGCGGCCGGCGTTCCCTCGCGCCTCACCCCGGTCATGGAGCTCGAGGAGAGCTACGCCGTCCTGGAGGTCTTGAACGAGGTGGCCCCGCCCACCCCCGAGGACATGGTCCGTGCCGCCCGCGTCGGCTACGAGGGCAGGGTGGCCGAGGCGGCCTTCCGGGCTTTCGTCTCGGATCTCTGGGCCCAGGCGGATATCGAGATAAATCCTAACTTCCCCGGCGCCGTTCCGGCGGCCGGGCCCTCATCCGTACCACCCGCGGCCGGCGAATCCCCGCCCGAGGATGAGGATGAGGACGAAGACGCGGAGACAGAAGCCGCGCAGGCCGGGGAAGGGGATGCTCCGGAGGTGCCCGTCCGGACGGTTGCGGCGGGCTCCGGCATGGCAGACGGGAGTCCGGAGGCGTCTCCCCCGGCCGCCGCCGGATCCGTGTCCGGGACTTCGGACGGCTGCGGTGACTGCGTCGTGGCGGGAGAGGCCGAGGATCCGTCCGGCTCCTCTGCGGCCGGGCCAGGCGGGGGGCCGATGCCTCCCGCCGCCCCCGGCTCCTCCGGGGGGCAGGCTTCCCTGGCGGAAGGGAGCGGAACCGGTGCGCCCGGCCCGGCGGCGGCATCCTTTTCCGGTCGGGGCGACGGGAGAGATGGCGGCGAATCTGCCGTTGCGAAAGCGGCTGCCGGCCCTGCGGAGGGGACATCGGCGGCGACCGGTCCTGGGGACGGGAGGGCGGCGGAAGTGACTGGGGAGACCGGTGCTGCGGAGGGTACGGAAGGCGTGGGCGAGTCCCGTCCGGTTCAGGCGGATTCGGGGGGAGGGGACACAGGCGGGATCCCCGGCGGCGCGGCCTCTGTTCCCGGCGGGGGCGGGGACTTAACGGAACCTGCCCAGCAGCCCCCTCCGGGGGCGATTGTGGTCGAGGGCGGGGTCGAAAGGGTCCGCGGAAGGCTCTGAAACCGGCTTTCCGGTCGCTTGCGGCTCCGGCCCGGATCTGTCCCCCGAAAAGACCCGAAAGGCCGGTGGGCGTATGGCGCAAGCCTCCCTGGTGCCCGGACCGGAGGAGGGGACCGGGCTCCGGGCCGGATGGGTTCCCTGCGGCTAGGCGATAGGGTTTGACAGCTTTTCCCCGAAATAATACAATTCCCGCATCATCGTCAAAGAGCTGGACAGCGGGGGCGGGGCCCCCTGGGGGCGGCGGCCCCGGAGCGTGGCTGCCCGGAGGGGGGCCGCCGATACAGGCACGGCCGTCACTGCGGGTGACGCGGGACCGTGCCCCGGCCCGCGCCTTCCCGGCGCGGCGGCCTCGGGCCGCCGCCCAACGCATCTCCTCCCGGGGGAGGCCCTTGAGCCTCCCTGACCCACGGGGCGACGCCCCATTCCCCTAAACCTTAAGGAGGAAGCGCCCGCAAGGCTGGCCGAGCCCGCTAGGCGGGGCGGCCGTGGGCCTTTCAAGCGTTTGACTTTGATGATATACGATGGCTCCTCACACAAGAACGGGGACGACGGCATGGCGGACGTCCGCACCGGGACGGACTCCAGGCGCATAATGATTGACCAGGTGGGGGTCAAGAAGATCCGCCATCCGGTGGACGTGAAGGACAGGGAGAACGGCTCGCAGAGCACGGTCGCCTCGGTCGACATGTCCGTGGAGCTCCCGCGCGGCTACCAGGGCTCCCACATGTACCGGTTCAACGAGATCCTGGCCAAGCACCAGAGCAGCATCTCGTCCTCCGCCATCCCCAGCATCCTTTCCGACATGAAGGAGAGGCTCCGCGCCGCGGCGGCGCACCTTGAGCTCTCCTTCCCCTTCTTCATGGACAAGAGGGCCCCGGTGACCGGGGCAGTCGCCAAGATGGAGTACGGCTGCGTCCTTTCCGGAACGCAGGCCGCGGAGGCCGAGCCGGATCTGGTGGTATGCGTGGTGGTGCCCGTCACCACCCTGTGCCCCTGCTCCAAGGAGATCTCCAGCTTCGGGGCCCACAACCAGAGGGGACTCGTCACCGTGTCCGTCCGCTACCGCCGCTTCTTCTGGATGGAGGATCTGATAAGGCTCGTCGAGAGCTCCGCCTCGAGCGAGGTTTTCTCCCTCCTGAAGCGCGCGGACGAGAAGTTCGTGACCGAGACGGCCTACAACAACCCCCGCTTCGTGGAGGACGTTGTCCGCGAGGTGGCCGTGAAGCTCCGCGAGGACGACAACTTCTACTGGTTCTCCGTTGCCGCCGAGAACTTCGAGTCCATCCACAACCACAGCGCCTACGCCTTTCTGGAGTTCTCGCGGGACTGTCAGGACGCGGCGCTGGCGAGCCAGCAGGCCCAGGATCCCCAGGACGCCTCTCCCCCGAACGGCGGCGGCCAGGCGGAGGGGGCCTCCGCCCCCCCCTCCAACGGGGACGGGGCGGCGGAAGGGGCCTCGCCGGGCAACGGGGACGGCGTGATGGCGGACGTCCAGATGAGGACGGACTCCAGAAGGCTCAAGATAGACCAGGTGGGGGTCAGGAAGATCCGCTACCCGGTGGACGTGAAGGACAGGGAGAACGGTTCCCAGAGCACCGTCGCCTCCGTCAACATGTACGTGGAGCTGCCCCACAACCACAAGGGCACCCACATGTCCAGGTTCATCGAGATCCTCTCCAGGCACCACAACAGCGTGTCCTCCTCGGATATCCCCAGCATCCTCTCCGACATGAAGTCCCGCCTGCAGGCCGAGGCGGCCCACCTGGAGCTCTCCTTCCCCTTCTTCATCGCGAGAAGGACCAAGGCGGACGGAGCCCTCGCCAAGATGGAGTACGACTGCGTGCTCTCCGGGACCCATGCCGCGGGGGCCGACCCGGATCTGACCATCTCCGTAGCGGTGCCCGTGACCACCCTCTGCCCCTCCCCGGGGGAGCTCCCCGCCGGCGTCCACAACCAGCGCGGGATAGTGACCGTCACGGTGCGCTACCGCCGCTTCTTCTGGATGGAGGACCTGGTGAGCCTGGTCGAGGGATCCGCTTCGGGCGGGGTGTTCTCGCTTCTCAGGAGCGGGGACGAGCGGTTCGTGTCCAAGGGTTCCTACACGAAGCCCCGCTACGTGGAGGACGTGGCGCGCGATGTGGCGGAAAGGCTCCGCGCGGACGACAACTTTTTCTGGTTCTCGGTGGCGGCGGAGTTCGACGAGTCCGTCCACGGTCGCAGCGCCTACGCCTTCCTGGAGTTCGCCCGCGATGACCGGGACTGCGCGGGGGCGGGCTTCCGGGGCGATTCCGCCGGGCGGGCCCGTGCCGAATCCGCTTCCGGGGCAGCCCCTGCCGGGCGCGGGGCATGAACTGCCGGACAGGGACCGCCGAGGCGGCCGAGGCCGCCTGGACCGCCCTGAAGATGGGTCTGCTGCGGTCGCCCCGTCTGCCGTGAGCGCTCCCCGGACCTCCTTCACGGGGGTTTTGCCGCCTGAAACGCCGGCGGGGCCGCTTCCGTGACGGCATGTGCGCCGCCGGACCGGCTCCCGGACGGGAGCGCCCGCGCGGCTGCCTCGCCGACCTCTTTCCCGATACATTCGGCTCGCGGGCGGGAACCTGCGGAAAGGGCTTGAAGAGTGGACAGGCTGACGGTGGAGGGCGGTTCGCCCCTGTTCGGAAGCGTGCGGGTGAGCGGGGCCAAGAACGCGGCGCTTCCGCTCATGGCTGCGTCCATCCTGGCGGACGGGCCCCTGGAGCTCGGAAACGTCCCGTCCCTGGGGGACCTTAAGACCATGGCGAAGCTCCTGGTCTTCATGGGGGGGAGCGTCAGGGCGGATTTCAGGGGCGATCCGGGTGCGGGGCCCGAGGAGTGCAAGATAGACATGCGGGGGCTCAGCGTCCCTGAGGCCCGCCACGAGCTCGTGAAGACCATGCGGGCCTCCGCGCTGGTTCTGGGTCCGCTCGTGGCCCGCCACGGCCGCGCGTCGGTCTCGCTTCCGGGGGGATGCGCCATAGGCGTACGCCCCATCGACATGCATCTCAGGGCCCTGAAGGAGATGGGGGCGGACTTCGACATAAGCGCCGGGGACATCGTGGCCAGGGCCCCGGACGGGGGGCTCCGCGGGGCCGCGGTTAACTTCCCCCAGGTGACCGTGACCGGAACCGAGAACGTCATGATGGCGGCGGCGCTGGCGAGAGGCGAGACCGTCATCTCCAACGCGGCCAGGGAGCCGGAGGTGGTGGACACCGGCCGCTGTCTCGAGGCCATGGGGGCAAAGATTGATGGCCTGGGGACCGGCGAGATTACCGTCCAGGGCGTGACGAGCCTGTCCGCCGCCCGCCATACCGTCATGGCCGACCGCATCGAGGCCGGGACCCTGATGGCGGCCGTGGCGCTGGCGGGAGGCAAGGTGACCCTCCAGGGGGCGCCGCTCGCCTCCATGGCCGCTGTCCGCGACAAGTTCGGGGAGGCGGGGCTCCACATGAGCTATGAGGGGGACGACCTCTACCTGGAGTCTCCGGGGGGGCGCCTGGAGGCGGTCAACCTGGTCACCATGCCGCACCCGGGCTTCCCGACGGACATGCAGGCGCAGTTCATGGCGGCCATGTGCCTGGCCTCGGGGGTCTCCATCGTGACCGAGACCATCTTCGAGAACCGCTTCATGCACGTGGCCGAATTGAGGCGCCTGGGCGCCGACATCACCCTGGAAGGCCGGTCGGCCATCGTGAAGGGGGTGAGGCACCTCTCCGGGGCGCCTCTCACCGCCTCGGATCTGAGGGCTTCGGCGGGTCTCCTTCTGGCGGCGCTGGCCGCCCGCGGCCGCAGCGTGGTCTCCCGCGTGTATCACCTGGACCGGGGTTACGATCGCCTGGATCAGAAGCTGAACCTCCTGGGTGCCAGGATCACCCGCGAGAGGGAATAGGGCGGGGACGTCCGGGATCCGCTCGCCGTTTCGTCCGGAATCTGACGGCGTGCCGTAAAGGAATCGAATTCGACCGGGAGACGCGGGGGGATCCCGCGGCTGCCGGAAGGATGCGCCCTCCGGGCGCCCCGGGCCGACGGGGAAAGAAGCGGCATCGGCCTTGCCGTCCGAAGCCGGCATCATGCGCCTCCCCCCTCGGCGCATCGCCGCCCTCAGTGCGCCAGCGGGCAGACGGGGACCGGGTCAACGGGGAACGCCGGTTCTGAAGCGGCGGCAAGACTTTTTGGGACACGCCGTTTTTGCAGGCGTCCGGGCCATGGAAGCGTGCCGACTACGGCTTTCCGGAGGACATCCCTAACGTTGCGTCTCCTCCGGGTATTCCGTCCGGCTGCCGGGTTCCGGTCCGGGCGTCCGCCTTCTCGCCCGGCGAAGATCCGGAACCCCCTTTCGGCTGAAGGGCGGTGACGGACATGCTGGAGGTCCTGGGCTGCACGGGGACCGTCCTTTCTCGCAGACCTCGGAAAGCCCCTCATGTCTCAGGGTTCTCTCTGGGGCGTGCCGGGGTTTGACGGTGCCTTGGGGACTGCCGTCGGCCGCGGGCCCGGCAGGACACCGGCGAGCCGGAGGCATGGATTGTCCCTCGGCGCCCCGGAAGGGTTTCCGGAAGCGGTCTTCCGGCCGGAAAGCGGACGGGCAGGGGCGCGCTACGCGGCGGTGAGGCCGGAGGGTTTCCCGGGGGGAGCGGCGCGGGAACGCCGCATGACCGTCTCGTGCTTGGAAGGTTCTGAGGGGCAGTTTGCCGTCCCGGCGGGATTGGGGAAGGTGGACATCGCCTGCCGAAGCGGGACAGGGGGAGCTCCGGGATGTTTCGGGAGTTTCCGGGGAGGAGCTCCACCTTATTATATGGAGCGGGTTCGGAAACCCGTCTGGCCGGATCCCGGAACGGACCACGGGCGACCGGTGAGGTGCTCCCCGGATCGGGCGGCGGGAGTCCGGAGCTGTCCGGCGCGGGCCAGTGGAGCGGGAGGTCACGAATCCCCGGACGGCTCGGCGGCGCGGGCGGGAGAGTCCCGTGAACCTCCCGGAGGCGGACGGGCGGCGTCCTCCTGAAGCCGGGCTTTAACTTGCGGGTGTCCGGACGGGTGATTCTGCCGGGGTCACTGAGGGCCAGGAAACGTCGATCCCTGTAGGGATACGGCATGGAGAGATTATAAACCCGTCTGGGCGGTCTCGGGGAAGAGGCTCGGGCCGGGAATCCGGCCCCCAAACGGGGCGAGCCGGAGCTGAAAACCGTCCGGGAAGATGTCTGCCTGATCGGCGGCCCGTACCGGATACCGCCTGCGAGATTGAAGCCCCGTCCGGGAGTCCGCCGCGAGGTTCAAGCGGGGTTCCTGGCAGCGGGGGGCAGATGGGGCCTAAAACGCTCAGGACATTGGTCGGCGAGGCGGACGGGAGTCTCAAGACAGTTTAGCCCGGTCCGGCAGGCGCGCCTGAGAGATTTCCTGACCGGTTGGGGAGCTCAGCGGGGATGTTCGGGCAGGCAACCTGCCGAAGTGGACGGGCCGCAAACCGTCCTGAGATTTCCCAGAGGAGGTTGTGGCAGGCTCGGAACGGCTCAACTCGGCCAGGTTAGCCGTGCCTGAGAGACATGCCGGTGGGGTGCGGTGCAATAGGGGGGGCGAAATTTGGGGTTGCAAACCGTCCGGAGATTTGCCTGCGGCGGCAGCGGCTGGCTCGGAACGGCTCAACGCGGCCAGGAAGGAGGGCCTGAGGGACATGCCCG
>JAISEQ010000496.1 GCA_031264045.1 Deltaproteobacteria bacterium | reverse complement strand
TCAGCATGCGGTTCCAGACGAACCGACAGCAGCCGAAAGTCCTGTTCATCAGGACTTCCTGCTCCCTGTTCGGACAGATCCGGAATACGAATGCCTTGTTTGCCATAGAATCATCATACCACAAGACTAGATAAGACGGCAATTCCTCCCGCCGCCCGCCGCCTACGCCGCCTGCGCCCCGCCGCCGTGAGATCCGGGGAAGGAGGGCGCGATTCCTCCCCGGAGCAAGCTCCGGGGGATTACTCGCGCAAGATAGTTTTGAACTTATCCTTCTCTTGCCGTAGCCAGTGAATGGGGGCACCCCGATTCACGAGTTCCCGGCCTGTCTCCCAAAGGACCGCCAGTGTCTCAATAACCCGCTTGATAGAGCGGTGCCGCTTTCCTCTCCTAAGGTAGTGATAAAGTTGGATCATGGAAATCTCCTGAAGCTCCACAACGATTTTGCCCTAAGTAGCTCCGCTCGCCTTATCGTGATATCGCTCGACATACAGTTTGCCGATGGCGGAAACCCTAATCAGCACCATCGAGCTTTCTCCGCAATCACGGCCTCCAGCCCGGCAGAGCTTCAAAACCTGATGACCAGTCAATTCAAAACACTCATGCCGTCATCGACACCCAGTCCTAAAAAGATACTATATCATGTATAATCTTTGATATCACTACACAAGAAACGCAACATGCCTAAATCATATCAACGATAAAGCTTGACAGAAAGAGTAAAGATCGGTTTAATCAGAAGTGTAATCGGAGCTTCAGATGCTCTGAGGCATAGTCAAGGTCCAGTTGAGTTTTTTCCGGTTTAAGAGATTTTTCCTAATGTCGGCTATTGATCTTTTATATCCATATTGCAATTCAGTGCATGACGAATTAGCTATGCGATATTCAAATGATCATTTTTGCCGTTTCCCTAATGAGATGATTATGGATCATGGCATCCCAGGAATACCGATTCAGCATTACCTTACGGTCCTGAATCCAGACTGTATCGGCAGACCGTCTGAAATGATAAAATTTAAAAATTTAACAATTAGGAGTTCACTCTCTATATCCCCTTTATCCAGACAATCAGCCGACCATTCGGTATTTCTGACGGATAAGCAATGCAACAGAATATAATCAAAATTTTCAACACTTATGGACCTTGTAATCCTGAATTAGATTATATGATCCCCGCCCTAGAACGCGATCCTGGTGTAATGCCGCTTATAGATTCCGGCAAATATTTTTTCATTCACGCTCCAAGGCAGTCCGGCAAGACAACCCTATTGTCTTCATTGTCAAACAAAATCAATGAGGAAGGCAACTATTATCCCTTATATTGCTCCCTGGCACCTACCATTGAAGCTGAAAGCAAGGAGCAGACTGGTGAAATTATATTTGATTTAATTGTCGCAGCATTAAAAATGTCAGACATTCATTCCCTAAATCAATTGGCGGACCATATTCCCGTCTTCTCCTTGAAAAACTCCACCACTTTAATGGGAGTAGTGGTTAATTTCATCTGCATCAATCTCGACAAACCTTTGGTCTTCTTTTTCGATGAGGCTGATTGCATCCCAGAAACCGCATTGCTGTCATTTTTAGCGCAGATAAGAGATGGCTTTAACAACAGAAAACTCACAAACAAAAACGTTTTTCCAAAATCCATAATTCTTGTCGGACTGCGCGACATCAGGGACTATCGGATGCAAGCCAGGCCAGTAGACAATTCACGCTTACAATTAAGCCCTTTCAATATTCAGCCACTTCCTCTGGGTGTTCCAAATTTCTCAAAAGAACAAATCAGCTTGCTTTACAGGCAACACACTGATGCTTCAGGACAAATATTTCACAAAAGCGCCATTGAAAAGGTCTGGGAATGGACAGAAGGCCAGCCATGGCTTGTGAACGCGATCGCTCGCGATATCATCGATAAACAGCTTAACAACGACTATTCCGCCACAATTGATGCTTCGCACGTTGAGATAGCCGCAAATGAACTTATCTTACGAAACGAAGTCCATTTATCATCGCTCATCGAACGGCTTGACGAACCAAGAGTCAGGATGGTCATGACTGCTGCCGTATCAATCTCGGATGTTCGAGCCGATTCGCTTCTGGAATCAGATATCAAGTACTGCGTGGATCTCGGTCTTCTTAAATTTGGTCATGATGGGATAATTAATTGTGTTCCTGCAAACCCAATCTACAATGAACTGATCTTCAGAAAGCTGTCTTCAAAATTACAAATCAAACCAAAAAATATCCCGGAAAACAGATGGATGGACGGAAGTGTACTTGACATGAGCGGACTTCTGCAGGCGTTTCAAGACTTCTGGCTTGAGAACTCCGTGATCTTATCTAAGGAGAATAACAGTGACGACCTAATAGATTCCATCATAGATGAAGTTATCTCTTCCATAGAGAATCGCCGAAAAAGTGTCAAAATGACTCCTGCCAGAATGGCACAAATCAGTCAAAACGTATCCAGACTAATTAAGGAATCGCTCTGTGTTCTAGTGCTTTGTGCTTTCTTGCAAAGAGTCCTCAACGGCGGAGCCGATTCAGTACGGAGAGAACATCCTCTGGGCAGCAAATTCTTGGATATTTGCGTATACTATAAAGGAACCCCTTACCCTATAGAAGTTAAAATAAAGGGCACCGTTTCTACTGAAGCAGGAATCAAACAACTGTTAGGTTATATTGACAGGTGCAATACCTCACAAGGATGGCTAATCGAGTTCGACAGAAACACAAACAAGCCGTCTAAACAGAAACTGTCTTTCAAGACCTGCAAAAGAGGAAAGAATACTGTATTCGTTGTCGGATGCTGACAGTACAATCCTGCATTCATGACGGAACCGTAATAAGTAGGCGAGGATGCACGGGACTGTTTCGTTCACCAGTCTGAGGGTCCTGAGTGGAAAAGGATAAGAGAATGCGTGCCATAAGAGAATGCGTGCCAGATATTGAGGGGGGGTGACTGGCTAATCACCATTTTCGGTCGCCATCGACCATCCTTTTCTTCATCAGAAATCCCTTGGCGACTTATTGCGGCGGAGTCATAAATGGTGTAATGGATTCGGGCGTAACGCAAACAGCAAGTTTCTTCGCCTATAAGGCCATGAGCCGCTTTAGGCATTGCTCGGTTGCTTCCCTGCCATTCTCCGGGCCAAACACCTCCAGAACTCCGTTCCCCATTCCACTCCGGAACCAGCTCCTGGGACTCCCTGCCGACAGCGCTTCCCGATACTGAAACCTTCCGCCTGGTCCCCATGTCAAAGTCGATCGCATCTCCGCTCCGATGAATCCCGGACTGCCAGAAGGCCGGCATCCCCCGGCCTCCTCTCCCGTCCCCTCCTCCCCACTCCGTCCAGCCTCCCCTCCGCACCGGTTCACCCGAATCCCGCCCTGCTCCCCCGTCTTTATCTTCCCCACATACCCCTCCTCCTCCCGCCTCTCCGCAGCCTCCCGCCTCTCCGCAGCCTCCCGCCCCTCCGCAGCCTCCCGCCCCGTCTCCTTATCCTCCCATTCACTTATCCGAGGAAAGGGCTCCTGAAACCCGGAACCCTGCCGGTTGTTGTTTTAGGGAAGTGTATGCTATATATCTGCTGGATCCCCGCCCCTCCAGTGAAGCCCCGCCTTGCGCCAGGACCAGCCTAAGGCACCTCCACTCCATCACCAACTTGTCAGGTGCAGAAGCATGGCCTCAACCTCCATCGTGACCGTTCTGGCTTTCCTTCTGGACAAGCTGATAGGCGACCCGCAGTCCTGGCCCCATCCCGTCCGCTGGATAGGCAAGCTCATAGACCTCCTTGAGCTCCTTCTCCGCCGCGTCATCAAGGCCCTGGATACCGGAAGCCCCGGGACGACCGTTCTCGCCGGGGCAGCGCTCTGGGTCCTGACCGTCGGGATCTCCGCAGGCGCGGTCGAGGCGGCTCTCGCGCTTTCATATGCCCACATGAAGTACCTCTGGCTGGCGCTCTGCCTGTATCTGGTCTTCACTACCATCTGCTTGAACGATCTCCTGAGGCACACCGGACGGGTGGAGGCGCGCCTGGAAGCCTGGGATCTGGAGGGCGCCAGGAAGGCGCTGTCCTGGATAGTAGGCAGGGACACGTCGGCCCTGGACGAGGCCGCGATCCGGAGGGCCGAGATAGAGACGCTGGCCGAGAACTTCTCCGACGGGCTCGCGGCCCCCCTCTTCTACCTCGCCCTGGGCGGGCCGGTCCTGGCCTGGATCTACAAGGCCACCAACACCCTGGACAGCATGGTGGGCTACAAGAACGACAGGTACCTCCACCTGGGCCGAGCCTCCGCCAGGTTGGACGACGTGCTCAACTACGTGCCCGCCAGGCTCGCGGCGCTCCTGATCATAGCCTCCGCGGGACTCCTGGGCTTCAACGCCGGGAACTCGGCAAGGCTCTGGCGCAGGGAGGGCCGCTTCCACACCAGCCCCAACTCCGGGCAGACCGAGGCCGCCATGGCGGGGGCCCTGGAAGTCTTTCTGGGAGGACCTTCAGTATATGGCGGCAGGCTCGTTCCCAAGCCGACCCTGTGCGAGGGCGGCCGCGCGGCGGGAGCCGCGGACGTCCGTGCCGCCGAAAGGATCGTGAGCCTGGCCACCCTGATGTCCCTTCTTCTGTGCCTCGGCGTGGAGGCGCTCATGATCTGGGCCTTCCCGAACCACATTGGATGGGGGATGCTCTCCTGACCCTGAACCGGCTCGGGCGGTGAAGCGGCATCGGCCTCGGGCCGGCCATGACCCTGGTAGCCACCGGCTCTCCGGCCCGCCTGGCAACGGGCGGAGCTCGATCCTGGACCGCTCCAGCCCGGAACCGACCCTGGACCGGGCAGACACCGCCCCGCATGCGGACGTCCGTCAGATACAGATACAGAAACCCCTGACGCCGGGACGGCCTCCCCCGGAAGAAGGCTCCGAAACTGTCCGAGTCTCAGGGCGTTCCAGCTCCGGCGGAACACGACCGCCTGCCAGTCCGGGCCCGGTGAAGTCACCGCGTCCGCCCGCACCTTGAGCCTCCAGGGCCGCGCCCTCCGGAAACGGCCGCAGTTCAGGGCCGCGCCCTCCGGAAACGGCCGCAGTTCAGGACCGCGCACCTCGGAAACGGCCTCAGTAATGGACCGCGCCCCCCGGAAACGGCCTCAGTAATGGACCGCGCCCCCCGGAAACGGCAGTTCCGGCTCCGGCGCTTGTCCGAGGCACCGTGAAACGCTTCAGCCCGGGATGCTGCCTCCCATGCCCTCACGAAACTAGTAGGGGCAAGCCCGGCGCCCTGAACCCCCCACACTAGACGCTCCCCCGGCCCCTGACCGGATCAGTTCAACGCCGCTGCCTGTTCCCCGGTTCCGCCCCGTCTTTACAGGGTTCCCTTCCACCGGCTCCGAAAGCCGCCGGAGAGTCTCCGCGGCAGTATCCCGAACCATCCGGAGCCCCCTCAAGGGCACATCGGGATTTCAAATAAATTTGCCGTCCCGGGGCCGCCCGCAGGGGCCGGAATCGACCCTGTGAACCAATTTAACTAATCATTCCGGGGAGATAGCCTGAGACCGCCGGAGCCTTATCCTGCGCTTGACAAAAAAAATGCAGGGAGGCTATAATCCGATTAATCAGCAGGCGCCGACATAGGCTTAATTGGGAATCCTGTGCAAATCAGGGACGAGCCCATCGCTGTAATTCCGCTTCCGGGCGACCGGACGTCTCCGCTAACCGTTTTTCACAGCCACTAACCACTCCAAATCTGGTCGGGAAGGCTTTTAACGGGGACGGGATCAGTCAGAAGACCTGCCTGCTGCGATCATGATGTTTTTGTCCCCGGCGTGGGGGTACGCCAGGGGCTTGTACCGCCGTCTCCAGGATAAATGGGCGTCCCGGATCACGATTACGTGTTCCGGGCTTTTTTTTTGCCGCCCGGACCCCCGCTCCCCTAAAGGCAACCATCTTGGGCAACTATTCCATCCAGAACATGTTCCTCCACGCGGACATCGTGGTCCAGGGCGTGATGGTCATACTCCTGCTGGCCTCGCTGGGCTGCTGGGTCGTCATCCTGGAGAAGGCGGCGCTCTTCAAGCGCGCCTGCCGCCACGTCCTGGCCTTCAAGAGGCAGGCCGCCGCCATAACGGACGAGGTGGACCCGGACGGCTATCCCGGCTTCACTTCGCTCATCGTGTCCGCCGGCATCCGCGAGGCCCAGGACACCGCCGGCAACGAGACGCGGGCGGACTTCCGGGAGCGGACCGAGAGGAGCATGAGGGCCATCCTCTCCGGAAGGCTCGACCGGCTGGACGCGAGGACCACCCTTCTCGCCACCGTGGGCTCCACCAGCCCCTTCGTCGGGCTGTTCGGCACCGTCTGGGGCATCATGCACAGCTTCATAGGCATAGCCGCATCGGGGGAGACCACGCTGGCCGTCGTGGCCCCCGGCATCGCTGAGGCCCTTTTCGCCACGGCCATGGGCCTGGTCGCGGCCGTGCCCGCGGTCATCGCCTACAACAAGATCAACGCCGTCATGAAGAAGATGACCAGGGAGGCGCTGAACGCCATAAGCCTGGTCGGGAACTCCCTGGCGAGGCTCCACTTCGCCGAGGCGGGAGTCCGCACCCAGCCCGTTCTGAAGAGGGTCGAAAGCCAGTGACGGACGGGAACGCATTCCAGATCTCAGACGCCGCTTAACGGAGGGCGCTACCATGGACCAACGAGACGAGCTCATACCCGGACAGAGCGACATCGGCGCCATATCCGAGATAAACGTGACGCCTTTCATCGACGTCATGCTGGTGCTCCTCATCATCTTCATGGTGACCGCCCCCCTCATGATGGGGGGGGTGCGCATAAACCTCCCCAAGACCTCCGGGAACCCCATGCCCCGTCCCGAAAGGCCCCTCATAGTGAGCCTGGACGCGGAGAGCGTCGCCTACGTGGACAAGGACCCGGTCGAGAAGACCTCCCGGCACTCGGTCTTCCGCGAGCTGGCCACCGCCTCCGAAAGCGGCGAGGTCTTCGTTCGCGGCGACGGCGAGGTCAAGTACGGCGAGATGATGACGCTCATGGCCGAGCTGGGCGCGGCGGGCTTCGCCCGCGTGACCCTGGTCACCAACGTGAGGCCGGACGCCCAGGGCTCCGCCCAGGCCGGAGCGCCGGACGCCTCCGCCTCCCCGGACGGAGGCGCGGCTTCCGCCTCGGGCTCGGCTTCCCGTGACGCCCCGCTCGCAGCCCCCCCCTGCTCCCCCCGCACCGCAGCCCCCTCCGGGCCGGCATCCCCCGTGGCGTCCTCAAGCCCCGGCACCGCGCTGCCCGGAACGCCCGGGGTCTGATCCCGCTATCGATCGCCCCCCGCCTGAGCCCGGCTTACCGGAAGCCGGGCCCCTCCGGGGAACCGGCATGACCGGGGCCCCTCCGGCCCACGAAGCCCTCCGGAACCGTTCCCGACGCTGATCTCCCCGGCCCGGACATCCCTCACGGTCAAAGCCGCCCGAACACGCCTTCACGCCTTACGAGGAGGCCCCAGATGGATTCCTCCACTCCAGAACAGGACAAAGCCTTCCGCAGGGCCCTGGTCTGCGCGTTCATCTTCCACGCCGCAATCGTGGCCTTCATCGTGATGCCGCCCTCGGCCGACTCGAGCTTCCGTACCCTTGCCGTCTACGAGTACGACGTCTACGACCCTCTGGGCGGGGAGCCGGGCGGGGGACTGGACACCATAGGGGATGAGGTCCCGGAGATAGCACCGGTCCTGGAGCCTGAACCCGAGCCGGAACCGGAGCCCGAGCCGGATCCGGAGCCAGTGAGCTTCGTGGAGAGCACCTCCCAGCGCGCCGAGGAGATTGCGCCCCCGCCCCCCAAGAAGGAAGAGCCCAAACCCAGGCCGAAGCCCAAGCCGGCACCTCCCGCCGCCCGTCCGGCCGTCCCGGCCGGCGTACAGGCCAGCGCGGGCGTGGCAGGCATGGAAGGCGGCGTCGCGGGGGCCCCCGGAGGCGGCCCCGGCACCGGTCAGGGCGGCATGGGCGGCGGCACCGGCAAGGGCACCCGCGACGCGCGCGAGGCATACAAGACGATGGTGCGCCGCAGGCTCGAACGGAACAAGAAATACCCGCCCCGCGCCAAGAACAGCGACATAGAAGGCACTGCCACCGTGCGCTTCACCATCAACCGCTCCGGCGAGGTGGTGTCCGTGAACATCGTGAAGAGTTCCGGCCAGCCCATTCTGGACGATGAGGTCACGGCGCTCCTAAGACGCGTGAACCCCCTCCCGAAATTCCCGGACGCCCTCACCGACCCCACCATGACGCTCACCGCGCCAATCCAGTTCAAGCTGCGGTAGCCGCCCCCCGACTCCAGCCGGGCACAAGCCGGCATGACGCGCCCCGAGACCGGTTCCCGACGGGCCAGATCGTCTTTTACGTGCCCCGTCAGATTGCTCGGTGACGTGCCGCGTCAGGTTACTCGGAGACATTCCCCGTCAGCCTGACATCCCCAGTCCGCACGAAAAAGGTCAGGCACCTCCGATAACCGGAAACCTGATGCCATACGCCAGCGAGAAACTGAACTTTGACTCCAGAGTCAGAGTGACTTTGGTTTTTTTTCAGTGATGCCGACCGGGATCTGGGGTAACGTCTGAAAAGCAACTGGAACATAAGGCCATGAGCTCTGAAACGGATTTCAAGAAGGCAGTGTATTATTTATAGCGATTCCTTTATATATTCATAATGCATCAATATTAATGAAAACGTGAGTCGGTAGGAATGTCTTATATGTTTGATTGATCCATAATCATGTCAGATATCTGAAAACATAACTATTGACTCGATTATTACGAAATAAAATTTCCAAATCTATCTCTCCATCTAGGACTTCAATGACACAACTATAACATCAATCATAAAGGATCTTCATGATGATTTATAATTGTTTTAAATTTGCTGTTTGTTTTTGAAAAATATTTTATTATCTGAAACATGAAGCAGTTCCTTTTTTAAGATAAACTGTAACAATATAAGAATTCCAAATATGACTGCGGTTTTACTCGGAAATCAATCATGAACCGCATACGGACTTCAGGCGTCCTGATGCTCGATTAATTTGACTTCGGAGCAGTTCTGCCGGTTAAACCGTCCAGATAACTGCTGACCGCCATCTTTCAATTAGAGATTTTCAAGTTATCTCCCATCACACAGTTGAAATCAGCATCCGACCAGATGCACGGTCCTGCCATCGCGATCGAGAGTTTCCCAGAAGATTTTTTCGTCCCAGGATTTCGAGCAACCCCTGTCGAACACGACAAGCCAGCCCACTGAAGACCCGCATTTGTCCATATAGCCAAGCACCTGCAAAATACTGTCTTCCCGGCTCTTGACACCCTTGACCTTCAATTCAACAGGATAACGGATATCCTTGTAGCTCACGCATATGTCAACAAAGGATCTCCCCAGACCGTACTCCCTTTGGATGAAGTCGGCCCCGCCGTTCAGAACCCTCTGCAGGAAGGCGTAAAGCACGATATGCGGAAAATCCTCCCTGCCGAAACCGGACAGTTTTTCCATTATTATCTTGACAACTTCCTCCTGAACTCTATACTTGTCCGCGATATCGATAAAATCAAGGGAACTGACGACCCTCTTCGTCAAAAGGCGTTCCTTCTCATTTTTTTCGGCATCGGTCTGATCATTCACTTCGCTGTTTTCGCGCCAATAGACCTGGAAGGCCCTGAGAAGTCCGTCCATGTCGAGTCTTGTCCCGTCCATCCACCTGTTGGCCAGCTCGGGCGGCACCTTGCGCTGGAGATTACGGGACATGGCACGGGCTATCAGCTCCCTGTAGACGGGGTTGGACGACCTTATGGAATCAACCTTGTAGCCGTCCGACTTCAGAAGTCCGAGGTCCAGTACGTATCTGATATCGTCTGTAGGGACATCGTCCGGAAGGTAATCGGCACCGGTAATGACCGGTTCAATTACCCTTCTGACCCTTGGTTCCCTTAAACGTTCCATAAGGGAGTCGAAATGGGTGTCGTTGCGCAGAATCAGGTTCCTGACGGCAATGTCGATGTCATTTCCCGAGATGACCTTAGAATAGTCATTTCGAAACTGCTTGACTATGACGTTATTGGCTAGCGCGTTGACCAGCCAGGGCTGGCCCTCGGTCCAGTACCAGGCCCGTTCAACGGCCGACGGCTCGAAGACCTGTCCCGTCTCCGCCGTGTGCTGGAAGTAAAGAGAACGGATTTCATCCATGGTGAAGTCGGCCAGGGTCAGGGACTCCAGCTTAACGTTGAAGGGACTGGCGGGACCCGTGGACATCCCGTCAGGTCGGACCTTGGTCAGATAGTCCCTTATGTCCCGCATACCGACAAGGGCCATCGACCTTGGGAACCGGCTCGCCGGCGAATCGAAACGGTCCAGATAGCCGTCCCTGATCTGGCCCAGGAACATTATGAGAGGACCTTCCAGGAGACAGTCGGCCTCATCGAAAAAAACGACAAGTTCCCTATCCAAGGCCAGACATAGGCCATTCAGCAAGTTCTGTACCATGCTGACGTGATAAGACATGGAGGGACGGTTATCGAACTTGTAAGCCAGCTTTCTGATTTCAGCGGCATCGGAGTTCTCAATCCCCTTGTTTATCCGGCCAATGATAGATTTCATGGCTATTTCTGAGTCACTGATATCCCTTAACGTTATTAAGGAGCAGTTTATGGCGTAATACTTCCCCTCGGAATTAATCTGTTTCGTTAAGGCTTTTAGACACGTGGTTTTTCCGGATTGGCGCGGAGCGTGGAGAACAAAATAAAATTCACCATCAACCATGTCGCTTACGTCCGGGAGACGAGGTGCAGCAGGTATCATATAGTGTTTTAAAGGATTGCAGACACCGACGGTATTGAAGATCTTCGCCGAATTTGTTGTCACGGTCCCTCCTGAATACAACAGTAAGATTTCGGACTATCTCCGAATTCCGACATTGCCCATCGAGCCGGATGCTCGACAACATCTCATTTTACCAAAATACCTAAGACAATACAAACTGGAAAATCATATTATCTTATTAACATATAACCTTAACTTCCGTTCATGAACAGGATGGCTGAGGCAACACTAAGGAGACCAGAGGGGAGGCCCAGGGTACGTATCGAAGCCGAGCCCAGACCTTCATGACACGGTCTTCAGGGCAGGAAAAGCCGTTAACACATCCGGAGCGAACATCCTCTCCGACGGTACCTAGGGTAGTAGCGTCCGGACTTTGACCTCAAGCGTCTGAGGCTTTTGTATTCATCCCGATGACAGTGCCCTCACTGCCTGGGCCGTTCCTCCACAAGGGCAAAGTCCCGATGTCTGGTGACGTTCCTCTCCGGACCCTCGGCTACCATGCTTCACCCCTTCGGCCATGCTGGAAGGCGAAATCGTTGGCAACTGGGAGGAGCGCTAACCTGAGGCGGGGTTCATTCTCTCGTTTACCAATCTGGCCTTCACGTCTGTCTTTATCCTAGCCCTACTTTCGCAATTAATGAGGCAAAAAACTAAAAAACCTAATGATATCAACACTTTAGCCCTAAATTTCAGTATTACCTAAAATTTAGTTATAACATTGCTTGCAATATAGCCATATATATGCCAATATTCCCTTCAGGTATTACCTAAGTTTTAGGAGGGAGATATCACATGGCATCTCTGGTATCCAAGCTCATCAACGGCC
>JAISEQ010000489.1 GCA_031264045.1 Deltaproteobacteria bacterium | reverse complement strand
TCCGCCGCCCGCAGCGTCACGATCTGTGGGCGGGTGTGAGGAGTTTCGTCTTGTTCACTCACGTGCTCCTCCTCTTCCTCCGAGTCCTCCGCCTCCGCCGCCCGCACCGTCACCGACAGTTCCCGGCCCGGAGCCTCCTCCTCTCCTTCCGCCTCCGCTGTCTTCTCTTCCTCCGAGGCCTCCGCCTCCGCTGCCCGCACCGTCACCGACAGTTCCCGGCCCGGAGCCTCCTCCTTTCCTTCCGCCTCCTCGCCCTCTGCGAACTCCGCTTCCGCCGCCCGCACCGTCACCGACAGTTCTCGGCCCGGAGCCTCCCCATCCACCCCCTCTGCGGACCCCGCCTCCGCCGCCCGCACCGTCACCGACAGTTTCAGACCCGGAGCCTCCCCTTCCACCCCATCTGCGGACCCCGCTTCCGCCGCCCGCACCGTCACCGACAGTTTCCAGCCAGGCGCCTCCCCCTCCACCCCCTTTGCGGACCCCGCCTCCGCCGGCCGTGCCGTCCCGGCGGGGACCTCGAGCTTCCGGGGGTATCCCGTGACGAGGCTCCTTTCCTCGGAGGGAGGGGAGGCTGACATCATGGTCATCACGGACGGTGAGGGGAAGGAGTACGTGCTCCGCCTCTACCGGGAGGGCAGGGAGCCGGGCCCGGGGGTGATGGAGAGGCTGGTGGGACTCTCGGGGAGGCGGTCGCCCTACGTGGTGAACACCTACGAGGCGGGGGAGGACCCGTCGTCGGGCCGCTTCTACGAGATCCAGGAGTACCTGCCCGAGGGCGACCTGGACGCCTGGGCCGGGGGCAGGGCGCTTTCCGGGGAGGAGTTCCGGGAGCTCGTGGGCCAGCTCTCCCGGGCGGTGGCGATGATCCACCGCGAGGGGCTGGTGCATCGCGACATCAAGCCCGACAACATACTTCTGAGGTCACGGGCCCCGCTCCGCGTGGCCCTGGCGGACTTCGGGATATCATCCGCGGCGGACCCGACAGGCGCGGCGCGCGAGACCAGGACCTCGGCCACGCCCCTCTACAGCCCCCCGGAATCCTTCGCGGGCTTCGCCGGGCCTGCCGGCGACTGGTGGAGCCTGGGCGTGGTGCTCCTGGAGTGCGCCGAGGGCCGCCATCCCCTGGCGGGGCTGCCCCTTAACATGGTGATGCGCGAGATAGGCTCGCGCGGCCTGCGGGTGCCCGAGGGCCTGGACCCGCAGGCCGAGCGGCTGCTGAAGGGGCTCCTCACCCGCGACGACCGCCGCCGCTGGGGGGAGCGCGAGGTGGCGGCCTGGCTCTCGGGCAAACGCGACGTGCCCGTGGCCTACGAGGCGGACCTGGCGCTCTCCGCGCAGGGGGGGGAGGGCGGCTTCGACACGCCCTTCGTCTTCATGGGGGAGGCGCACAGGACGCCCCAGTCCCTGGCCGCGGCCTTCGCCGCTTCCCCGGAGGCCTGGGAGGCGGCCGCGCGGGCGCTCTCCCGCGGGCAGGTGCGCGACTGGCTGGAGGAGAACCGCGCCTACGACGAGGCGGTCTCCATGGAGGACCCGGAGGCCGCGGGCCCGGACGAGGCCCTCTTCTCCTTCGTCCTCCTCTTCGGCCTTGGGCCGGGCCACGTCTGGCGCGGGGAGAGGCTCTCCCCGGAGCTCTTCGCGGAGATCCTGACCTCCCCCGCGAACACGGCCGCGCGCGATCTCATCGCCTCCGAGCTGTACCGAGGCGAGCTGGCCCGGCTCCCCGCCGCGGCCGAGCGCAGGGGCCGCCCCATGCCGCCGCTCCTGAGCGACCTGCTCCGGACCAGGCCGGCGGAGCCTGCAGGACTGGGACTCGCACGCGAGGCCACCGTCGAGTGGCCCCCGCGCGGCACGGTTGCCCCGGCCGTCCCGGCCGCCCCGACCGTCCCTGATGCCCCGAATGCCCCGGCAGTCCCGGACGGCCCGCCCTTTCCGCCCGGGGCGGGGGGCCACGGCGGGCTCCTGGATGACGGCGTTCCCGGGGCGCCCGGCCTCTCCGGCCCCGGCGGAGGGGGGGCGGATTCCGGCGTCCGGACGCTCTATGCCGCGGCCCTGGCCGCGGCCGGCTCGCCCGGGGACTACGTCTGGGGGCTCTCCCCTGAGCCGCCCCCGCCGGCGGAGTGCATCGCGCGGGTCCTGTCCTCGGGGATGATGCCCGTGTCCTGGTCGTGGTACGAGGCCAACATATCTTCCCGTTTCCCCGTGCCCGAGGAGATCTTCCGGGGGCTGGGGGGCGCCGGGCCCGGCTTCGGGCGGGCTGCCGCCGGGCTCGCGAGGGCGGCGGACATGATGAGGGAGGGCGCGGGGGGTCCGTGCATCTTCTACCGCTTCAGGAAGGTGAGGGTCCGGGGCCGCGAGGTCAGGGTGTCGCCGCTCACCATGGAAGAATGGTCCCGCTACTTCCAGTTCCGCCTCATTGCGGACAGGCCGGGGCGCATGAGGGCTGCCGGCTTCCACATGGAGCGGGTAATCCGCGACCGCGAGGAGCAGGAGGGGGCGAGGAGGCTTAACCCCTTCCGCGGGCGCTGGGCCTGGGCCGGGAACTGGGGCCCGCTCGCCCTGGCCGTCCTGTGGGGGCTGTGGGCGTGGCTGGCCTCGGAGGGCCACCGCTACTTAGCCGCGACTCTGGAAGAGTCCATGCGGCGCCAGCCGTTCTTTTCCGGGAACGCCCTGTTCATGGCCGGCCTGCCGTTGGGCTTCATCGTCGTGCTGCTTTTCTGGGCCGTGGCCCTGCTCGCCGCCGAGACGATGTTCACCCGCATGAGAAACCAGATCGTCACTGCCGCGATGGCGGTGCTCTTCGTGCTGTGGATCGGCTTCACCGCCCAGAACCTCAAGATGGCCCTCCTCGTGGCCAACTTGACGACCATAGCCGCCTGGCGGCAGCTCCTGGGCGTGGTCCTCAAGAGGAGGCTCCTCGTCAGGGGCGCTGACCCGGACGAGTAGCTCGGGGTTTCCGCCGTCCGGGCTCGGGACGGAGCCGGGTTTCCGTCGCCAGGCTTAAGTCGTGACCGAGGTCGTGCCGCCATGTTTGAGTCGATGCTAAGTTTTCGTTTTCCGGGCTCGGGCGGGGCGGGGTTCCCGTCGTCAGCCTTGAGTCGGGACAGATGTTCCGGCACCATGCTGAGTCGGGGCAGATGTCCCGTTGTCAGCTTTGAGTCGGGACAGAGGTTCCGGCGTCATGCTGAGTCGTGGTCGATGTCCCGTCGTCAGCCTTGAGTCGGGACAGAGGTTCCGGTGCCAGGCTGAGTAGGGACCGATGTCACGGCGTCAGGCTTGAGTCGGGACAGGGGTTCCGGTGCCAGGCTGAGTTGGGGCCGATGACCCGTCGCCAGCCTTGAGTCGGGACAGAGGTCCCGTCGCCGGGCACGAGTCGGGGATGAGCTCCCGCAGCCGGTGCGCGGGGCGGTACGCAGGGAGACATGACCGGGAGGCCTATGGAGGATCGTCGCGCAGCCGGGCCTGGCCCGGCGGAGTCCGGGGCAGCGGGCGGGACCGGTCAGTCCGGTCCGTCCGCCGCCGTGACCGGGTCTGCGGCAGGGGATGCCGCCGGGGCGGGGGCCACAGGCCGCACAGTCCCAGCGTCGGTTCCGGCGGAGGTCTCAGGCACGCCGCAGGCCGCGGACGCCGGCCTTGCGCAGGCCGACGGCGCCGGGACCGCGCCCGCGCCCGTCGGCAGGAGGGCCGGGGCTCGCGCGCTGCCGGGGGCCGCGCCCTTCGGGCTCAGGAGCTTCCTGGGTTACCCCGTGGACCGGGTGCTCTCCTCGGCGGGGGGCGAGGCGGACATATACGTCATAAGGGACGGGAACTCCAGGGAGTACGTCCTGAGGCTCTTCAGGCAGGGCAGGGAGCCCAAGCCGGAGGTCTTCGGGAGGCTGGTCGAGCTCTCGTCAAGGCTGGGCGGGAGGATCTGCCAGACCTACCAGACGGGCCGGGACGAGGCCACGTCCCGCTTCTACGAGATACAGGAGTACGTGCGGGGCGGCGACCTCGCCGGCTACTTCGCCGGAGGGAGGCTCACTCCCTCGGCCTTCCGGGAGCTCGCGGGGCAGCTCGCGGCAGCCCTGGACGCCCTCCACCGGGAGGGGCTGGTACACCGGGACGTCAAGCCAGACAACATCCTCGTCCGGTCCCGGACACCGCTCGCGGTGGCGCTCGCGGACTTCGGGATCTCGTCCGTGATGGCCCCGGGCATCTCCGTCAAGGGCACGGGCGCCGCCAACACGCCCCTGTACTCGGCTCCGGAGTCCTACGCGGACTTCGCGGGCGCGGCCGGCGACTTCTGGAGCCTGGGCGCGGTCCTTCTCGAGGGCCTCCTGGGCCGCCACCCCCTGGCGGGGCTCTCCGTGAACCATGTCATGAGGGAGATTTCCCTGAGGGGGCTCGCCGTCCCCCCCGAGATCCGCCCGCCCGAGGCGGATCTTCTGAAGGGGCTCCTCACCCGCGACGACAGGAGGCGCTGGGGCGCCGCCGAGACCGCCCGCTGGGCCGCAGGGGAGACGGGCATAAGGGTCTTCTACGAGGATCCCGCCGGCCGGGCCGGGCCGGAGGCGGGAAGGGACGCGGGCGGCCCTGGAGTTGACGCGGTCGGGCCCGGATCCAGGCCCTACCGCTTCCGCAGCCGCGAGTACCGCTCGACAGCCGATCTGGCGGAGGCGTTCGACTCCTCCCCGGAGGACTGGGCCCAGGGCCGGGAGCACCTCATGCGCGGCTACGTTCGGGCCCACATGGAGGACACGGGCCGCTCGGAGGGCGCGAGGCTCATCACCCGCATCGAGGGGCTGGGGCTGGGCCCCGACGAGACCCTGTTCGCCTTCATCCAGAACTTCCGTGCCAGGGCCCGTCACGCCTGGAGGGGCCTGCCCCTCACCCGCATGAGGATACTGGAGCTCCTGGACGAGAGCCTGGCATCCGGGGAGGACGGCCGTACGGGTCCGGGAGCGGCCGGCGGGCCCGGGGGCGCCCGGTCCGACGCGGGGGCGGGCGCCGTCCCCGGGGGAGCGGGATCCGGCGCCGGCCGGGACGGGACGCCCGCCGCGGCGGCCGCCATGTACCTGGAGGAGATCCTGGGGGGGAGGCTCTCGGCCCTCCCGGACGTGGCCCGTAAGGCCGGCAACCCCTTGGACCGCACACTGGAGGCGCTCCTGGCCTTCGGGTCGCCCGTCACCCGTGAGACCCTGCGCACCGGGCTCGACGCCTCCCTGACCCCCGACGCCTTCGTGTGGGGGATGCGGGAGCCTCCCGCTCCGGGGCCGGACGCGCTCCTCTTCGCCCTGCACGCGGGCGCGCCCCTCCTGAGCTGGACCCGCTTCTGGACCCTGGTCCCCAGGAAGGCCGTCCTCCCCCTGGAGACGGTCGAGCTCCTCTCGGACCCCGCCGGCTACGACCAGGGGGCGAGGACCCTTGCGTTGCTCGCCTCCTCGGGCGCGCTCCGGGCCGGGGTGGGGAGGGATCTGCCTGATCTCGCCCCCTGGAAGGCCTCCGGCGGGAAGGTCAGCCTCGCTGACGCGACTGCGGAGGACTTCCTGGACGCCGCCGAGGACATGAAGGACAGGGCCGCCGAGCTCGCCGAGTCCTGGGGCCCCGGATGGGGACGGGGCGCCGGGCTGCGCGGATCGGGAAGATGGGCGCAGGGAGCGGGAGGCGGCATGTCCGGCGGCGGCTCCGGAGGTGGCATTTTCGGAGCCGGCTCTGCCGGCGGACCCGGAGGGGGCGGGGCGGGAGGCGGTCCTGGTGCAGGTCCGGCAGGAGGGGGACGGGATCCGGGAGCCAGAGTTGCAAGGGGAAGCCTGTCCGGAGGCGGGGGAGGCCCCGGAGGGGGCATATTCGGAGCCGGCTCTGCCGGCGGCCCAGGAGGGGGCGGGCCGGGAGGCGGTCCTGGTGCAGGTCCGGCAGGAGGGGGACGGGATCCGGGAGCCAGTGTTGCAGGGGGAAGCCTGTCCGGAGGCGGGGGAGGCCCCGGAGGGGGCATATTCGGAGCCGGCTCTGCCGGCGGCCCA
>JAISEQ010000488.1 GCA_031264045.1 Deltaproteobacteria bacterium | reverse complement strand
CCCTGCCCGGCATCCCCGCCGGTCCCGAGCACGCCCCCGCGGCGGGGGAACGTCCGGACGACGCGCCGACCGCGGCACCGGACGAGGCGCCGCCGCGGACTCCCGGGCCCCCGCAGGCGGCCGCCGCCGGGGAGCCCGCCGCGCCGGAACCCCAGGCCAGGAGGGCCAGGGGCAGGAGGACCAGGGAAACCGCGGCCGGTCCCCGGGGGATTGAGATGGCCGCCGCCGACCCCGGGGCCACCGGTCCCGGGGCGCTGGTCAGGAAGGCGGCATCCGAAGGGTTCTCCGAAAGTCTCGAGAGGAGCGTCACCATGCTCGCGGTCGAACTCCTGAGCCAGGGGCTCGTGGAAGAGGACCCCGACTTCCCGGCCTTCGGCGGGAGGCAGGTCACGCTCTCCAGGCCGGGGGCCAGGCCCTCCGCGGTGAGCTACGACTCCTTCCTGAACATGAACAGGGCCAGGTCCTTCATAGCCGCCCGCGCCAGGATGCTCGCGGCCGAGACCCTGGTGGATCCGGGGCTCATAGCCGATCTGGTGCTCAGCGCCGTCCGGCCCAACGTCTCCCTGGACCGGGCGAGCTACGCCGAGCGGGTCAGCGATGCCCTGTCCAACGTCCTGCCCGTGATCTACAGGGTGAGGAAGGGGGAGCAGGTCATAGGCGAGGGCGAGACCGTCACCCCCAGGACCAAGATAGTCCTGGAGGCCATCTCGGCGGGGCGGGACAAGGGCTGGTGGATAAAGCGCTCCGCCGGGCTCCTCGTCATCCTCATGGTGTTCCTGACCGTGACCCAGGCCATATCGGGCATGGAGCGCAAGAGGCTCACGGGCCTCCGCGAGCCGCTCCTCATGACCTTCCTGCTCATGTTCTACATCCTCATGGCCTGGGCATCCACCCACATGGGCAAGGGCTTCGAGAAGGGGTTCGGCCTGTCTCACCAGCACACCCTGTTCTTCGCCATGCCCTTCCCCACGGCCACCATGCTCGCGGTCATCTTCCTGGGCAACCGCAGATCCGTGCCCGTGGCCTTCCTGGGATCGATCCTCGCCGCCGCCCTCGCCCCCATGGAGACCTTCGAGGCCTTCGTCTACCTGGCCAACGGTTCCCTGGTGGCGATCCTGCACCTCCGGCACATCTCCGAGCGCGGCCGTTTCCTCGCCTCGGCCATGATGTGCTCCCTCATAAACGTCCTGACCATCCTGGGGCTCTCTCTCATGGACGGGAGGACCGCCCTCTCCTACGATCTCCTCGCCGCCGCCATGGCGGGGCTCGTGAGCGGGATACTCGCTTCGGGGCTGGTGCCGCTGGTCGAGCTGCTCATGGGCTTCACCACCAACCTGAAGCTCATGGAGCTGGGGAACCTGAACCGGCCCCTGCTCCGCGAGCTCATGCTCGCGGCGCCCGGCACCTACAACCACTCGGTCATAGTCGGGAGCATGGTGGAGGCCGCCGCCGAGGCCATAGGCGCTAACCCACACCTCGCGAGGGTCGGCGCCTACTACCACGACATCGGAAAAATCAGGAAGCCCCTGTACTTCATAGAGAACCAGGCCGGCGAGAACCGCCACGACTCGCTCACCCCCACCATGAGCGTCCTCATCCTCGTGGGCCACGTGAAGGACGGCGTGGAGATAGCCCGCGCCCACAACCTGCCCCCGCAGGTGACGGACATAGTCGAGCAGCACCACGGGACGAGCCTCATGAGCTTCTTCCTCCACAAGGCCATAGAGAACCGCTCCCCCGACTCCCCGCCCGTGAACCCCGCCGACTTCCGCTACCCCGGCCCCAAGCCCTCGTCCAAGGAGGCGGGGCTGGTGATGCTCGCCGACATCTGCGAGGCCGCAACCAGATCGCTCACGGAACCCACCCCGTCGAAGATACAGGATCTGGTGCGCGCCCTCATAAACCGCATCTTCGACGACGGCCAGCTCGACGCGAGCGAGCTCATCGTGAAGGACATCACCGAGACCATGAAGATCTTCACGAACATCCTGGTGGGCATCTACCACCACCGCGTCACCTACCCGGTCCTGAACAAGGACGCGGTGAAGCACCAGGCCGCCACGAGCAAGGTCATCTACGGGAACGTCGCCCAGGAGTCCGCCGCCAAGAGGGTGACGCACTAGGAGGCGGGCCCCCGGGCTCCCCCCGGCCTCCGCGGGCCGGTTCCGCGCGCCCCGCGACGTCCCGGGGCGCCCGGCTCGGGCGGGGGTCCGCCGGCTCCGCACCCCTTCGGGACCCGGACGGGCGGCGCGGACGTGTTCGGACTCGGGACGGCTCGGACTAGGGACGGTACGGGAGGCGGGGACCCGACGGGACGGGCGGGGTCCCGGCCGGGCCCCGCGCCGCGGAAAGCGAGGTGCGACCCCGATGACGGTTTACCTGGACGACCGACTTGAAGGGAGCCCGGTCAGCTCCCGCATGCTGAAGCGCCGGCTGGGCAAGGTCCTGAAGTCCCTGTGCCCCGTCAGCGTCTCCGTGGGCATCATGCTCGCGGGCGACGGCGAGCTCCGGGCCCTGAACCGGGACTTCAGGGGCAGGGACGCGCCCACCAACGTCCTGGCCTTCCCCTTCGAGGGAAAGGCCCGCGACGGAGACGAAGGCGTCCGGGCGCCCTTCCTCCCCGCCTCCATGAAGGGGTATCTTGGCGACGTGGCCCTTTCCCTGGAGACGGTCTCCCGCCAGGCGGACGAGGCCGGGAAGGACGCGGGCGAGCTCATGTACTTCTACCTCATCCACGGCATACTCCACCTCCTGGGCCACGACCACGAGCTGGGGCCGGCCGAGGCCGAAGCGCAGGACCGGGAGACGGAGAGGCTGATGAAGCTCATCCCGCACACCCTCAAATAGAAGGCGGGCGGTCCGTGCCCCGGCGCGGAACGCGGCCCGGCCCCGCCCGCCCAAAGGCGCTGGCCCTTCCGTCCTCCTCCTCCTCCTCCCCCGCCGCCCGTCCCCAGGCCCGCGGACATCGGGGCCCCGCCCCGCCTTTCCCGGACTCCTCCCTCCACGCCGCCGGCACCCCCCTTACCCCGGACTCCTCCCTCCACGCCGCCCCTCGTCCACCGGAGAGATTCCGATTCCGAAATGCCGGATGCCGGACCGCCCCGGACCCCCGGACCCCCGGACCCCCCTTTGTTGCCCGCCGGCCAACCGTGTGCTATCATTTTCGCGTCTCTCCCCGGCAGCCCCCCACAACCGGAACAAGGCCCCCGACACGAACTGCGGCTTTCCTACGGGTCAAGGCGGTCCCTCAACATGAAGAACGTCATCGCGCTCATCATGGCAGGCGGCAAGGGGGAACGGCTCATGCCGCTCACCCAGTCCCGCTCCAAGCCCTCCATCCCCTTCGGGGGAATCTACCTGCTGGCGGATCTGACCCTGTCCAACTGCATCAACTCCGAGGTCTACAAGATCCTCGTGCTGCCGCAGTACAAGAGCCAGACGCTCATCCAGCACCTGGAGACGGGCTGGAACTTCTTCTCCCCGAGCCTGGGACACTTCCTCAGGATAGTCCCCCCGCAGATGATGAAAGGCGACAAGTGGTACCAGGGGACCGCCGACTCCATCCGCCAGAACCTCGAGATGATCGAGGCCGAAAGCCCCTCCCACCTTCTGATCCTCTCGGCTGACCACGTCTACAAGATGGACTACTCCCGCTTCAAGCGGTACCACGAGGCCCAGAAGGCGGACGTGACCATCGCCGTGATAGAGACCTCCAAGGCCGAGGCCAAGGAGTACGGGGTCCTCCAGGTGGACTCCGAGTTCCGGGTCACGGGCTTCCAGGAGAAGCCCAAGAGCCCGGCCACCATCCCCGGCAACCCCGAGCAGTGCCTGGCCTCCATGGGCATCTACCTCTTCACCGCGGACGTTCTGACGGAGCTTCTGAAGACCGACGAGAAGCCGGACTTCGGGAAGGACATTCTCCCGCAGATCCTGACCACCCACAGGGTCTTCGCCTACCCGTACCGCCGCGAGAACAAGATAGAGGAAGTCGTCTTCTTCACGGACTCCGAGGGCAGCCGGGCCGAAGTCCCCGTGGAGGTCGCCCCGGACTCGGGGTACTGGAGGGACGTGGGCAACCTGGACGCCTACTGGAACGCCATCATGGACCTGACGGGGCTCACGCCCTTCTTCAACCTCTACGGCGTCCGCTGGCCCATCCGCACCGCGCCCAGGCAGTTCTCGCCGGTGAAGACCCTTTCCGTCCAGGGCCAGGGCGGCGGCCTCCTCCACGGCATCGCCCAGGACTCCCTGGTGTCACACGGATCCGTCATAGGCGGCGGCACGGTCCGCAACAGCATCCTCTCCTACAACGTGAACGTCCACCGCGGCGCCGAGGTGGACGAGTCCGTAATAATGGAGAACGTGGACATCGGCCGCTTCTGCAAGATCAAGAAGGCCATAATCTCCGACGGCGCCAAGATCCCGGCTCGCACGGAGATAGGCTACAACCCCAAGGAGGACCGCAAGCGCTTCGCCGTCACTTCCCGCGGCATCGTGGTGGCGACGAGGAAGGACTTCGAGTAGGCTCTCCCGCAGGCCACCCGTCCCGCCCCGCCCGGCCGACGCCGGGGCAGGGCACCCTCGGAACGGGCCGGCCCGGCTGACCTTTCGCCCGGCCGCCCCCCGGCACCGGGCACCGCTTTCCAGTTCCAGGCCCCTCGGGCCGGTCCCCGGCGCTCGCGTCCGGACCCGGCCTTGAGGGGCCTTCCGTCCACGTCCGCACCCGTCGGCCTCACGTCCGTCCCCGCCAAGCTCCAGTCCCCATCATCCAAAGGAGGGCCGGCACGTCCGGCACCGCCCATGAAACGTTCGACACGCACGATGCCGGCCCATTCCGCCATCCTGGCGGTCCTGGCCGCCTGCGCGCTCCTGGCGGCCCCCGCCGCGGGTGAAGCCCGTGCCCAGGACGCGACCGGCCCCGACCCCGGCGCGCCCGCTCCCTCCGAAGCCACCGGACCCGCCGCGCCCGCTCCCCCCGAAACCCCAGGACCCGCCGCGCCCGCTCCCCCCGAAGCCCCCGGACCCGCCTCCGCCGCGCCCGGGGCGCCGGGCGAGGACGGGGCCGGCAAGGACCTCTCGTCCGTCTCGCCTCCCCCGCCTCCGGCCACTACCGGGCCGGAGTGGTTGGAATACTGCCGCAAGGCGAACACCATCGCCCTCTCGGCGGCGATCGTCCAGCACGGCGGCGAGGTCAACTACAAGACCGAGGACGGCATGACCGTGCTCATGGCGGCCGCCGCCGAGAACCCCGATCCCGGGGTAATATCGGTGCTTATCCGGAACGGCGCCGACTATCTGGCCGTGGAGCCCAAGTTCGGGTTCAACGCCCTCATGTTCGCCGCCGCCTTCAACCGCCAGCCGCTCACCGCCCACGCGCTTATGACCTTCGGCCTGCCCCCGGACTCAAGGGACTCGAACGGGGGGAGCGCCCTGTCGGTCGCGGCCGCCGCCAACCCCAACCCGCTGGTGGCCAAAATCCTCCTGGAGTCCGGAGCGCCTCCGGACTCGACGGACAACGACGGCATGACGCCCCTGGCCACGGTCGCGAGGCAGGGGATAACGCCGGCGGTCATCTCGACCCTGGTTGACGCCGGGGCCAAGGTGGATCATCCCAACAAGTCCGGGGACTCCCCCCTGATGATAGCGGCCAGATACAACCCCAACCCGGAAATAGCTACCGCGCTCATCCGCGCCGGGGCCTCCCTTGAGCACAAGAACCAGCGGGGCGAGACTCCGCTCATGGCCGCCTGCCAGAACCCCAACCCCGAGGTCATATCCACCCTGCTCCGCGCGGGGGCCGCCTGGAACGTCTCGGACTCCTCGGACACGTCGGCCCTGTTCACCGCGGCGTTCTCCAACTCCAACCCGTCGGTCATAGAGGAGCTCCTAAAGCTCGGCGCGGACGTCAACGCCACCAACAAGTCGGGATTCACGCCCCTCATGGCCTCCGCCGGAAACCCCGAGCCCGAGGTCACCCGCTATCTCATAATCCAGGGCGCGAACCCCCACGCCGTCGACCGCGAGGGCAGGACGGCGCTGATGCTGGCAGCCTGGCTCAACCCCGAGCCGAGGGTACTCCTGACGCTCCTGGGGGCCGGCTCCGATCCGTTCCGGAAGGACAACCGCGGCAACGACGCCCTCGCCGCCGCCCTGCAGAACCCCGTTCCCGACGCGGCCAGGATCATCGGCGAGTGGCGCGACAGGATCTCCGGCAAGACCGCCGGCACGGGGGCCACGCCTCCGCCCGGGTCAGGCGCGGTGGAGATCCCCCAGTCCGACGACGCGCCCCCGGCACCCTGACGCCGGGCCGGAAAAGGCCCCCGAGGCCGGCGAGGACCCGGAAGTCCGGAACGGCCGGGAAGCCCGACCGGCAAGGACGAAATCCCGGCATCGGTTTACGGAACCCCGCCCCCGGACTTTCCGGGGCCGGGGTTCCGCAGTTTCCGGCCTGTTCGGCATGCGCGGCCGAGCTTAGGGAAGCGCGGACAGGAGGGGAACGATGTCGATTGGGCGATGCCGACAAAAAAATGGGAGGCGTCTCTCACAGCAGAATTTGCCGGATAATTCCGCTCTGCCCGCCCAGTCCAAACTCGGACGGCATATTTTAAAATTTCAGAGCTGATATCTCAAACAATAATACCGCATCATCTATAATATGACAAATTATTTTCAAACTGGATGCCCATTACTCAACAATTTTCATTTGTCTGTTCAAACGCTGATAACCGGTTGTCCAAATTTTTGTCGTGCGATATTCAAAATACTAAATTTAATTGGCAGAACTGACAGGTCAGTCCTTCTGCCTCGGAGCCGTACCGATTTCATCCTGGACCGGTCGGGGAAAGGTTGTGGCCTTGCTGGCTGGGGACTGCATCATCAGCCGCCGTATTCAGCGCATCTGTGACCCGGTACAGAACAGAAGTTCAGGATAGCAATTGACGGTTTTCTAAAACAATTTAACTGAACCAGAAATTGAGACTGAACAAAGAAAAGTGTAAGATAGAGCCGTCGCCAAAATAAATGACGGAAAACGAACATCGTTCAGATACTGTTATTTCCGGGCTGGTTTGTCCAATTTTTGCCGGGTCGGCTTGTCCAAAACCTGCAGGTACCCTGTCCAAAAATTAACGGAACCCCGGCTCCTTGCCGAAGCGCTCCCGGTCGAGCCGGACGCCCCGCATCACGACGATACTGATGCGGGACGTCCGCCATGAGCATCCCGCGCCGAGCGTGGAGGGAAACGGACGAGACTGCGGAACGGCCCGCGCCGGAGCGGCAGAGACGGCCGGGCACCCGCCATGCCGGGCACAGGAAGGGGAAGCCCTGTCAGGCGGAAGGGGCAGGCCCGCCGGACATCGTTTCGGGATCGAGTCCGAAAACCGCGTCCGGCACCTGGCGCCAGCCCGTGACGCCTGATCTCGTCCTGCCTCCGCGGCCCAGGATTCCCGTGCGGGCGCTCGCGTCCGGAGCTGCGGCGCCGACGGTCGTTCCGTCCGCCCCGACTATTATGAAAGACTCGCTCGCGGAGCCGCCCCCGACGAGACCGCACCGGGCACCCAGCCGGACGACCGGGCCTCTCCGGCGGGCCCGGCGGGGACGGAGCCCGGCCTGAGGAAGACGTGCCTGGCCATCGGGTGCGGAAGTCCGGTGAAGGTTTCCAGGCCGGGATCCCCGACGGCCTGCACGCCTTGAAAGGCCAATCGGCCCGAGGCCTCCAGACGGGCACCGGGCTCAGCCGCGAAGAAAATGCGGCAGCGGGACGTGCGGCACCGCCTCCTGCGCACTTCCCCGCCTTCTCCCCGCTTGCCCCCCCGGCTTCCGCGGGTTCCCCCGACTCGGTCCTCACCCGCTTCCGCAGACGGATTTCACCTCCGAACCGCCGCCCGTGCCGCGAGCGCACGGAAAAAGCCCCGCCGCCGGAAGATCCGGGGGCGGGGCTATGCTGGATTCGGGGGAAGGACGCCCAAGGGGCTCCCTTCCGGGGCGGCGGGGCTTCCCGTGCGGGTTCTCGCGCGGGCCGCCCGGACGGCGCGGGGCCGTCCGGGCCTGCGGGGCCGTCCGGGCCCGCGGCAACCGTCAGCGGCGCGGGTCGGCGTTCGGATCGTAGGAGTCGGCGGTGCCTCCGCCCAGCCCGACGCTCATCGCCCCGGGGTTCAGGGCGAAGCCGGAGTT
>JAISEQ010000216.1 GCA_031264045.1 Deltaproteobacteria bacterium | reverse complement strand
AAAACGGAAACAATAATTGCGTTTTTTTACGCCTCCCCGGCACCCCCCCTGTCGGCAAAGCATCTCGCAGGGCCGCGGCGCTTGGAACACGACATGTTTGACGCCGCCGCCATAAGTCGCCAAGGGATTTCCTGTGAAGAGACGGATGGTCGACGGCATCCGAAAATGGTGATCAGTCAGTCACACCCCCCAATATCTGGCACGCATTCACTTATCCTCTGCCTCCCGGGACCCCCAGACTGGTGAACGCAAACAGTCCAGTGCAGCCTCGCCGACTTATTACGGTTCCGTCATATACAAAGGTAACGTGACTGGTCTGCCGAAGTCGGGACTGCCGGACGCCCGCCGCTCCGGCAGGCGGCCGCAACGCTGTCAAGACCGAATAGCGAATTACGTGCCAAGACTGAACCGGAAGAAAATCCGCCTGGCCGTTGTTCAGGCGGTCTGACGGGCCGTCTGCGGCAAGGCTCGGTGTGCCGGAGAGCGTTATCGAAATAATCAGACGGAGGAAGAACAAAAGCGAAACAGACAGGATGAAAAGCTGGAAAGAGGTCTGTGATCCGCAGTTCCGTCCTGAAGCGGAAACTGCGCAAAACCGGAACTCCACTCCGCTTTTCCAATTCCGAACCGGCTCGATACCGGCTCGATACCGACACGAAAATGACGCGAAAATGGAGCGAAACATATGATTAAACCGCATTCATATTACTCCATATTCATATGATAAATCTTAAAGATAATGTTTTGCACGAAAAATTTCTTCATTTTCCCTCTAGACTATAGCCGGAACCTGATCTACAATCACCGGGAAGAATCAGGAGGCGGCTCCATAGACCATATCCATATCCACCGCCGACCAGGATCGCGAGATCCTCCGGCACCTTTCCGACCCCGGAGCCGAAGACAGCCGACCGTCGAGCGGCGGGGCGTCTGCCCTCCTCGCAACAACAGCAGCAGCAGCAGCCGGAACGACAGCGAAAGCGACAGCTTCTGCAACAGCAGGAGCAGAGGCAGGCTCCTCGGCCTCCTGGACCGACAAGGAGCTCGATACGGCCCGCCCGGCGTCTCCAGCCCGACGGAACTCCTGCAGGCGGAGGCGGCCTTCGCGAGGAAGCCCATGACGCGGGCCGGAACCCGGCTGGCGGGGGCGCCGCCCCGAGCCTCGGGACTGGCTGAAGCCCATGCGCCGATCACTCCCCGCGCTAAGGACGGCTTCCGGGCGCTTCCGCCGTCGCTGACCCTCGAAGCCGGACCTTCTGCCGACCTCGGCAGGGCAGGCGGGATCGGGGCGTGTTCCGGACCGGGTCAGCCGGAAGGGCCTTAAACCGACCCTCAATGGCGCTTCCCGGCGGCACGGCCCGCTTGCCCGGAACGTCCGGGTCCATGACCCCGCACGGGGCGGCGGGGGCCCGGACCGGGAACGGCGGGACACGGCCAGTGATTCTCGGGGTCCCGCTCCGGCCGGCACGTGGCCGGGCCAGGGACAGGGAAGTTCACGGCCGGACGAGCACCGCCGCCCCGGTGAAGATCCGTCCACCGTTCAGGACGGGGGACTTGCCTAGCCCGCCGCTCCCCCTGGGGAAGAGCGGGGGAACTCATGGGCCGGGGCGGCTTTCAAATCCGGCGGCGGCTTAAGGATCTCCCTCCGGAGGGAATCTGGGCCGGAAATTCCCGCGGACGCGGCCACCGCCCGCGGATGGCAGCGAGCAGGGGCACGGCTTCAGGCCGTACCGGGAGGTTCCATGGTGTCGATTCCTGATTCGCCGGGGGCGCCGTCCCTCCCCGGAGCATGCTCACCGGATTTCCCCGGACAGCGCACGGGCCGAAACGGTCCCGCCGGGAAAGGAGCCTGCCGCTTGCGGAACCGGAAAGACGAGCGGGAGCGGCGGGGCCGCGGACGGCTCGGCGCGCGGGAGAGCGAGCGGGTGGCGGCTCTCAAAGGATGTCCCCCGCCGGAGGGGGCCAGCGCCTGGAACCCGACGTCCATGTCCCGTGCGCCGGGAATCCCCCGCTCCAGGGTCGATGCCGTCCTCTCCGAGAAGGGCATGGACCTCAGGCGGAGTCACCTCAAGACCTCGGTGAAGGCGGCCTGTTCGCGCCCGGCGGCGGATCTGGAGACCCTGAGGATATGGGCCGGAGGCGGCACGGAGGACCGCTCGGCGGTCAGGCGGGCGGGGGCCGTCCTCGCGATCCTGGGAGGCGTCACGGCCAAGGAGGCGGGCAGGATGATCGGGACGAGCTCCAAGTCCGTCTCGGGCTGGGTGCGGAGCTTCGCGGAGCAAGGCCCCGAGGGCATCACTTTCTCACTCTCGTCCCGGAGCACCGCCGGGCAGCTCAGGGCGGCGCAGGGAGTGGCCGAGCTTCTGACCGGGCCGCCTCCGTACGGAAGGGACCGCTGGTACGTGACCACCTTGGCCCGTGAGCTGGGGATCTCCGAGGGGATGGTGCGCAGATCCCTCGACTGGTGGGGGATCAGCCTGGGGAAACACCCCCGCCCGGAGGCGCGGGCAGGGATTCCGGGCCGCGCGAACCCCGGACAGGACAGGGGACATTCCCGGACGTGACGCGCGCATCCCTCCCCTTCCCGGTCCGACCGGACGGGTGACGGCGGGGGAGGAAAAGGAAGGGGGAGGAAGAGAGAGGAGGAAGGCCGGCGGGAGACGGGCCGCCTCGGGCGGGCGGATTCAGGCCTCACGGACAGTCTCCGGAATCCGCGGGCCTCCGCATGGGCTCCCCGCAGGGACGTCCCCGCTGGCCCGAAAACCGTTCCGCCGGCGCTCCGCTGCATCCCCTGGTGACTTTCGCCGACGATAGCCCTATAATCACCTCAGCGGAATCGAATCAAAGGGGCCGTGCCGGCGGCCGACAGGCGGTTTCGGCCGCCGGCCACCGGAACACCTGCGGGACCGGAGCGCGTCCGTCGCATACGGCACACCGTCCCGAAACGGCACTCCGAGCTGGGGAGGCGCCAACCGTGCCTGACATTACCGATACCCCGCCGCGCGGCAAACCGGAAACTGCAACGCCCGGCGCCGCCGAGGGCCCCCGGATCCGGGAGACGGACGCGCCCAACAAGGACGCCGCGTCGCTTCTCCGTGACGTGAAGGCGGCCGCGCCCGGCACAGCCGCGGACACTTCTCCCCGGGAGACGGAAGCGGTCGCTCCCGATGCAGACGGAACCCCCACGGGCCTGGAGACCGACGCGCACGCGCCTTTCCTGGACGTCGCTTCCTTTCTCCGGGACGTGAAGGCGACCGCGCCCGGCAGCATCGCCGCACCCTGCCTCCGGGAGACTGAAGCGGACGCTCCCTATGCTGACGGAGCCCCCACGGGCCGGGAGACCGATGCGCACGCGCCTTTCCTGGACATCGTTTCCCTTCTCCGGGACGTGAAGGCGGCCGCGCCCGCCACCGTCTCCGCACCTTCCCTCCGGGGGACGGAAACGGACGCTACCCGCGCCGCCGGAGGCTCCCCGAGCCTGGAGGCGGACGCGCCAGCGGCGGCCGGCACCTTCTCCTCGCCACGCACCGAAGAGGACATGGAAGTCCTGAGGATCTGGGCGGCAGGCGGCTCCGGCGACAAGCTGGCCCGCCGCGCGAAGTCCGTCCTGTACTCTCTGGACGGTTTCTCCGACGCGGCGGCGGCCAGGAAGTTCGGGTCGAGCACCTGCGCCGTCGCCACGTGGAGGAAGCGCTTCCTGACCATGGGACCAGCCGGGCTCCGCCGCCGGCAGGGCCCTCCGCGCCACCGGGTATACCCCTACGAGGCGACGCGGGACATGGTCCTGGGGATCCTGGAAGGGCCTCCCCCGAAGGACCGGGGCCCCTGGACCCCTCCCGCCATAGGAAGGGAGCTGGGGATCACCGCCGCCAGGGTCCGGGAGGTGTTCAGGAGGGAGGAGCTGACCCCTCCCGCAGGCCGCTCCCGCAGGCCGGCGCGTCCCCGGGTCCGCCCGGAGGCGGACATGGACGTCCTGAGGGCATGGGCGGCCTGCCCGGATTCCGAGGACGCGCCTGACCCCGCCGTGGCCGGCAGAGCGAGGGCGGTGCTGGCCAGCCTGGAGGGCCTGGCGCCGGCTCCTGGAGCCAGGCCCGGCCTGACCGAGACCCGCAGGTGGACCAGACGCTTCCTTGCGCGGGGGCCGGAGGGCATACTGAACGCGTCCCCCCTGCCGCCCGCGAACGCGGACGACCGGTCCAGGGCGGAGGAGCTTCTGTCCGCCCCGCCTCCGGAGGGCCTCCGCGCCTGGCACGTCCCGGCGCTCGCGGAAGAGCTGGGGATCTCCCAGATGAGGGTCCGAAACGCCCTGAAGGAGGCGGGGATCCGCCTGGCGCCTCCTCCGGGCAAAACGCTGAGGGCGGCGGCCTCCAGGCCGCCGGAGGACCTGGAAGCCCTGAGGCGCATCTCCGAAGGGGAAGGGTGCGTCCCCCCCGCCGGACCCAGGGTCGGCCCTCCCGGCTTCGGCCCGGCCGTGCGGGCCAAGGCCGTCCTGAAGAGCCTTGAGGGGCTGGAGGACAAGGAGGTGGGGGATCTCTTCGGGGTGAACTGGACCTCCGTGACCCGCTGGAAGAAGCTCTACGCCCGGGGAGGCCCCGAGGCCCTCCTCGACAGGCCCCAGGCGCCTCCCCCGCGGGTCTTTCCCTATCCCGAGACCCGGGACAGGGTGCTGGAGCTGCTGAAGGGGCCTCCGCCTCCGGGCAGCGGCGCCTGGACCGCGAAGGCGCTCACCCTGGCAACCGGGCTTTCCGCCTTCAGGATCAGGGAGGTCCTGAAAAAGGAGGGGATAACCACCGGACCGATGTCCGGAAGGAGCCTCCGGAAGAAGCAGGAACCCCCGGAAGCCGGCGGCGCGGCTCCACGCGTTCCGCCGCTGACGCAGGAACCCGGTGAGGGATAGGGCCCGGCACGGGAAAAGCCGGTGAGGGGGAAACCCGGAAGCCTGCCTCCCGCCTCCCCCGGAGCCTGCCGGAGGAGATGCCGGCCCTGGCCGAATTGGCCGAAGGCGGCGCCCCCGCACACCCGGAGACCGCATGACGCGGCTTCAACCGGCACACATGCGTTGGACCGGTACGCTGCCATAGGATGTTTGGGCGCATGCACGCAGGAGGGGGGCTAATGGCCATAACCTGAAACCCCGATGCCCGGCAGGCGGCCCCGCAGGTCCAGCCGCCCGTGCCGGCGGACGCCCGGCCTACCCTCTCCGGGGAGCTGTCGGGGTGCGCACCGCATATCACGTAATCCCTCATGGTTCGGGTGAGCCGTTTCCATTGAGCTTTCCGCTGGCTATTTCGCTTGTCTCCTGCAACGAAAAGTGATGGACTTTTCCCGGATCAGCTGGAAACAATTCCGATGACGGCGATATTTCGGATGTCATGAAAAATTTCGATGTTTCCGATGACGGTATTCATTGCCTATTACCAACAATTCCCGCATCGATATTGTATAAACATGTTTTAAAGGATTTCGTAATATACATGCAGTTCGTCATACTTGTGTAATCAATAAACAATGATCATTGAACAGCAATCATTTTATACAGACAATAAACGCAATCCCAGCATTGATGGTAATTCTTATCCCAATTCGCAGAGGAATGTTTGGAAGGAGCGTATCGGAATGCTTTGAAGGAGCGCATCACCCGCTAAAACATCAGCTGCGCAGAATTGGGAACTATATGCTTCCGCCAGAGAAATTCGAATCTGAACGCAGTCCAACGCGGCCTTACAGGGACCTCCACAAGGCAGCTAGAACGGGAACTCTTCCGCGAGCTCCTCGTCCTTCTCGTGGGAAACCCTCTGGGGATTGGCCATGAAGTCCTGGTATGCGAATCCCGTCACCCAGATGGGGGCGACGGGCCGGACAGGGCAGGCGTTCTGGCAGGCACCGCAACCTATGCAGAGCTGCGGCTCCAAAGTCGGCTCCACGCGGCCGGAGGGTCCCGGCATCATGTCCACGGCGCCGGTCGGGCACAATTCGGCGCAGGCCCCGCAGCTTGTTCCGTTCTTGACCACTATGCACTGGAGCCTGTCCAGATTCACCGTGCCCAGACGCATGACGTGCTTCTGCTCCACCGTTATGTCCACCAGGGCGCCTGCCGGGCAGACCCTTGTGCATTCCACGCAGTCGTACTGGCAGAAGCCTGCGTAGGCGTCCAGCAGAGGCTTGGCCAGGAGCTGGGGCCCACCGCCGGGGCAAGGGACTATGGCGCGGTTCGGGCAGGCCCGGACGCAGGTGTGGCACAGGGTGCAGTGGGCGTTCAGGTGCGCGAGGGAGAGCGCGCCGGGCGGGAGCACGGGCCGGATCTCCGGGCTGAATTTCGGAAGCAAGCCGCCCCGTAATGTTTCCGGCGTCACGAAGGCCGCGCAGGCGAGCGCCCCGAGCCCCGCCTTCCTCAAAAATCCCCTGCGCACGAGCCCGGCCTCGGAGACTGCCGGGACCGCCGCGTACCTGAGCGATCCGTTGGGGCATGCTGCCAGGCACTCGAGACACATGACGCAGCGCCCGTAGTCAACCTTCCTGTTCTCCGGGTCGATGCACGACGCCGGGCACGCCCTGGAGCAACGGCCGCATCCCAGGCATTTCCCGGTCAGGACGAAGCGCCGCCGGGATATCCTCGCGAAAAGCGAAAGCAGGAAGCCGGCGGGGCACAAGGAGTTGCAGAAGCCCCGTCCCTTGAAGTAGCCCGAGACCAGCACGGCAAGGAGCACGAGGGACGGGCCCTCCCACAGCAGGCTCCTGGAGGCCAGAACGCTGTAGGGCTCCAGGGTCCCGAAAGGGAGAGTCGCGCCCGCCCAGAACAGGGCGAGCGTCGCGAGCGGCACTGCGGCCCTCCACACGGAACGGGGCCTGAACGCGTAGCGCCTGGGCCTGGCCTTCATGCGCAGGGCTCCCGCGAGATCGAGGGCCGCTCCCAGCGGACACATGAACGAGCAGAACAGCCGCCCGAACAGCGCCGTGAGCAGCACGTACGCCGCGAACAGGGGGACAGCGTAGAGCGCGCCGGCCGAGAAGAGGGCCGCCGTCAGCTGGCCGAACTGGAGCTTTGCCAGAAACGAGAGCGGGCCGCCCAGTTCTGCCGGACGCGAGAGGGCGGCCACGAAAAACGCGAGCGTCAAGCCGGCGACGAGCCTTCTCGCGAGCTTCAGGCGGAAGGCCTTTTTCTTTTCCATGTAAAGGGTCGTCTCTGCCCGGACCGGGAGGCCGGGACTGCGCTAGATGGCCTGGGACCGGGAAGTCCCGCGGAGGACCGGTCGCCGGCCGCGGAACAGGGACGGGCGGCTGCGGTGGGCGGACTACCGTCTCCGGACACAAGCTCCTGTGGAGGACGCTCGGGCTAGGGCGTCCCGTCCAGGGGGATTTCGGAAGGGGAGAAATGCGGCGCGCCGGAAAGAACGCCGGAGCTGCGCGGGCGGATCCGGCGTGAACGCCTGTCGGGGCACGGCGCGGCGGAAACGGGCCGGACAGGAACAGGCAATGAACTCAGGTCGCGAACCGGACGCCGACGGATTCGGGAGATGCCCTGCCCGAGGATTCGGGACATGCCCTGCCCGAAGAGGGGCGCGAGCGGGGCACGGTGCCTGCCGTCCGGCCTCCGGAACGCAGGAGATTCGGGACGCTGCTCCGTTCGGCTCCGCATCACGGCGCCAGCCACTCAAGGAGGAATCCGCCGGACGCGGTCTGCCGCAGGACCCGGAGGAGGGCCCCGGAACCTCGCGAAGGTTCCCCCAAGCCGCACCGCGCGCCGAGCGGGCGGAGCCGCCTGCGGCGTCCGAAACCCTTCGGCGTCCGGACGCCGTCGTTTCCGGGCTCGGCCCCGTACCGGACCGATGCGGGGCGGTCGGGGGTCCGCCGCAGTATGCCGGACGGGGCCCGCGGCTCCGGGCGGGATTACGCGGTCAGGCGCTGGACGTTCAGCGCGCTCAGATCCGCCTTGCCGATGCCCCTTTCGGCGGCGAGTGTTATGTAGGTGGGCACGGGGAGCCCTGCCGAGGAGAAGATGGAGGCGCAGGCGGAGTCCACGGCGACCGGGTCCTCGGAGGCCAGGAGCATCTGGCTGGAAAGGTAGCGGGAGTCCCCGCGACCGCGGGGCCCGCCCGAGATCATGACCCTCATGGCCTCGACGACGTTCAGGACGGGCTTCTTGTGCAGGAGCAGATCCGGGAGGGACTCGTCTATTCCGCTCCTGTGGAGCGGACCCCTGGACCAGATGGCGCCCATGAGGTTCTTCATGGCCGCGGTCATCCTGGCTCCCCCGTGGTGCTTCAGGACGGGCACGTTAATTACCGCGTCCGCCTCCAGGTACGCCTCGTGGAGGGCCGTGCCGGAAAGGTACTGCCCTCCGGGGAGCTGAACCTCCTGGAAGTACCCGGACTCGTGGGCAGGGGCCACAGTCGCCCCGGCGTCCCTGGCGGCGGCCTCAAGCCCGGAGTCCCTGTATGCGGCGGCCCAGTTGTCGCAGGTGTTGTCGAAGACCACCACCTTGCTGGCGCCCAGGTTAAGGGCGTTCTTCACGATGTGCGCCACGAGCGCGGGGTTCGTGTTGGCGCAGGACTCCGGACCCACGGCCCAGCCCATGTTGGGCTTGACCACCACCGTCATGCCGCTTTTCACGTACTTCCCGAGCCCGCCCAGGGCCGTCAGGGCCCTGTCGAACATGGCGGTGAGCTCGCTTCCGCGCACGGCCACGAGGTCCGGGAACTGGGCCTCCTGGGCGTGTGCGGCCACGGGCAGGCCCAGGGCGGAACCGGCCGCCGCCGCGGCCGCTCCGGCGGCCAGGTTCTTCAGGAATGTCCTTCTTCTCATTGAAGCTACTCCGTTGCCCGGAGCCTTCCGGACCCGGGCCAGGTCTGCGGTTGCCCGGGGGGGCAGAGCCTCCGGGGCCTGAGGACGGCTCGCGCCCGGAGGTCCTGCGACCTGCGGGGCCAGCCCTGGCGCCGTCCCGGCCATCCTGCCGGGGGGCATGGAACGGTGGCGCCCCCGATACAAGCCCTCCCCCGACGGGGCCGGAGGCGCCTGCTCCCCGTCACGGGACACGCACGGGCAGGCGGCCAGGCCGGTTCCGAGGCAGACTGAGACGGGAGGGGGGGGGACCGGGCGGACCCGCCGCAGCGCGGTCCGGAGCTTCCGGCGTCTCGGGGCCGTCCGGGGATCTCGCGGGGTATCCGGAAGGTGTCCGGGACGGCTGGGGCTTTGGGGGGGGGGAGCATGACGGCGGGCATGATGACCCGACACCGGTTCCATTCTAGAACAAATCCCGGGAAATCAACAGCGCGGTCCCGGCGTGTCCGGAAAGTCTTGATATTACGGATTTTCCCTTTCGCGGCGAGACATGGCCATCTGCGGCGTCAGGGCTGTCCGCCGACGTTTTCCCGATTTCCAGGATGACGGCCGCCTTTAATCCCAGGCCGTCGCGGGAGACATCGCCGAACCGACTCCGGGAAACCGGCCCGGACAGCCCGCTCCCGGAAAACGTCGCCCGCCCCGCTTCCGTCGGGGCGGGCGTAACCATCCCTCCTGAACTGCTCGCCGCCCCCGACCCACGAATCATGCCCCGCGAAAGCGGAGCCGGAAAGGCGGGAGAACGGAGCCCAGGGAGCTGGAACACGATCGGGAGAAGGGTCAATTAATTAAATTTCAGCCCTGGTTGCGGAAAGCGGTCGGCCATCCGCCGAATGCCCGCGCAATCCGCCGTTTCGACTGCAGTCATACCCGAATTCCTCTCTCTTCCTGTCAATGCGCTCCTGCCATTCCGGCTCAACCTCGCGGACATTTCCACGACCCAGAAAGAAACCCCGCCCCGGCGGGATTTTGCCGGGATCCTGAGACAAAGGCGAATCTCCGGAGGGAACAGCCGGGCCGGCGGCGGCGCTCCTGAAAGAGAAAGCAGCCTGCGGATGTCGGCCGGAAGCCGCTCCAGTCGGGAGGATATTCCCCGAAAAAATTGACATGACGGCATATGTGCGCTGCAAACCCGTAAACAGTGCGGGATCCAAAGACGCTGACATTAAGCTGTATGCCTTTCCGGAGAGTGTGTCGGGAATTTTCCCGGAAAGCGGAAGTCGGCGCACATGCGGGCGAGCCGGATACCCCGCCTGTACGGGGTACGCCGGGGGACGCCTGGACAAGCTCAGGACGATCATCTAAGATTATGCCCGCCCGATCCCCCGGCATGCGGGGGCCGCCTACCGGACGGTCCCGCGCGAGGGCCGGGAAGAGGAGGTAGAACCATGAAAACCTACGATCTGGTGATAGTGGGGGGAGGGCCGGCAGGCCTTTCCGCCTCGATATACGCGGCGAGGGCGGGCCTGAAGGTCCTGGTCCTCGAGCAGACCATATCCGGGGGGCAGATGCGCCTCACCGGGACCATCGAGAACTATCCCGGCTTCCCGGAGGTGACCGGGGCCGAGCTCTCCGAGGCCCTCCACCGCCAGGCCCAGAAGCAGGGCGCGGAGCTCGCGGCCTCGGTGGCCAGGACCTTGAAGGCGGAAGACGGCCGCTTCGTTATCGAGTCGTCCACGGGGACCTACCTCTGCGGGGCGGTCGTCGCCGCCTCGGGGACCTTCCACAGGAACCTCCCGTGCCCTGGAGCGGAAGAGTTCGTGGGCAGGGGGGTGAGCTTCTGCGCGCTGTGCGACGCGGGCTTCGTCCGCGACGAGACGGTGGCGGCGGTGGGAGGCGGCAACAGCGCGCTGGAGGAGGCGGACTTTTTGACCAAATACGCTTCCAAGGTCTACGTCATACACCGCCGCGACGAGTTCAGGGCAGACAGGGCGCTCCAGGACCGCGTCCGCGCGAACCCCAAGATCGAGCTGGTCCTGAGCGCCGAGATAGACGCCATAGAGGGAAGTGACATCGTGGAGAGGGTGCTCGTGCGCGACAAGAAGACCGGCGAGGTCAAGGAGCTGAGCGTGGGGGGGATATTCATGTTCGTGGGAAGCTCGCCCAACGCCGACTACCTGCCGCGCGACGTGAAAAGGGCCGAGGGTGGCTGGATCGCGACCGACCAGAACCTCCAGACATCCCTCCCCGGACTTTTCGCGGCGGGCGATGTCCGCGACACGGACATGCGCCAGATAGTCACCGCCACTGCCGACGGGGCGCGGGCAGGCATGAACGCGCACAAGTACCTTGAGGAAACCCGTTGGGAGGAGAGGCTCGGCACCTACCGGGCATCGCACGGCAAGAGCTGAACGGGCCGTTTCGCCGATGCCCGACCGCGAGCGAAGGCGGAAGGGCAAGGTCGGAACTCTATGCCGCTTCCGGACGGAAATTGCAAGCCGATTTCAGAGCCCCCTCCGACGGCCGTTAATCCTGGAGATTCGGCGAGCGGTCGTCAGTGTTTTGAGGTTCATGATACCACTCTGCCCCGCTCGCTCCGGATCATGTAATTCACTTATCGGATATCGGACAGAATCATGATCTGGTCAGGAATATCGTAAATTCCCATCCTTGATTTCTGGCATGATTAATGATGATGACAACGATGATGACAACTGATACAGCCAGCAACATTTTATCAGTTGGAATCTGACTGCTCACGGCTGGCTGCTGGCTGCCGATATACGGCAGTGCAGAGAGAGCGACTGACCGCAACAGGATTGCGCGGACATTGACAGTCATTGAAGTTAACAGTCTGAGATGACTTTATTGGATCGTGCGCATACAATATCATCTGTATGCCAGTGTCAACAGAAATATCTCAATCCATATCACCATTTCTGTCCGATTCATCATCTGCTTTCGGCATGCTATCATCTTGACGACTGGTATAGTGTCAAGATATCGATTATGACATTGATCTCATACTCGATTTTTGTCAGCATCAATTTTAAATTTCCGCATGCGATTATAGTATCATGGTGCCGAAAGTAAAATTCAGCAAACTAAATATGATAAGTTCATGGTGAAAGCAAAATTAATATTTCTCCTGAACTTTTTAATTCACATCTGTCAAATGAAATGAATATCCTGACATGCTCACAGAGGCGCGGAAGCTTCCGTGCAGACCGGAACGTTCGCGGCTTTTCCTTTCCACCCTGGCACAGACCGGCAGATGAAGCCTGTCTCCCGCAATTTTCCGTTTTTCCGTCTAGAAAAAGCCAGTCGAAACATGCGCTAAACAATTTTTTTTGAAATAATTTATAAATTTCATTATTTTGCGCATTCGTACACATGCAATCACCACAACATAAGAGGAGACAGAAAATGTCCTCCAGCGAGCAGCCACGCCGACATGTTAACGATCATTCCTGACATGACCAAACTCCTGCATCAGCCTGCGGGTACCGATATGGCGGCACGGCTCCATGAGATACCGCTGAACGGCTCCATGAAATGAAAAGAGGCCGATCCGGGAACCCCTGGCCAGTGCCAGAGACCGGGAACGGATTCGGCGACGGGGATGCTCGGATTTTCTCGACAGCAGCCGGAAATTGTAATATGATCCGGCACATGACGCCGAAGCCCCGCGTTTCCGCCCCGAGCCGCCCGGCGGGACTGACGTTCGCGGATCCTGAGATTCGCCGTGAGCATGAACGAGCCGGAGCCCCCGTCCGGTCAGCCGGGGCCGAGTTCCGGATCGGGCAGCGGACCTGTGACCCCGCCCGTGAGGGTCAGGACGGTTTTCCGCCTCCGGTACGCTTTTCGGAGGCGCCTTTTGCCCGTTTAACCCGCAACTTCCCGATAACGGGTCATTTTCCCCATCAAGCCGGGCAGCTCCGCGCCGCCCGATCTCCTCCCCGTCCCTCGCCGGCGGCGGTCCCGGACGAGGGGCCCACCGGCGGCAGGGGCACGGGCCTTCCCTCCAGGGTGATCCTCATGCCTTCAGTTCCCCAGAACGACCCCCCGTGCCACTCTGCCGACTCCTCCTTCTTCCTCAAAAACGGAATGAAGGTGATCCTCGCCCCCCGTCCCGGTTGCCCGACAGTTGCGGCCAGGATCATAGTGAAGGCCGGGTCCGCCTCCGAAGAGGCGGGGGACGGGAACGGCCTGGCGCATCTCGTGGGGCACATGGCATTCGGCGGCACGCCCGGAGGCGGGGGGGGCGGGACGGCCGGCAGGGCGGAGCGGGCCGGAGGCGAACTGGAATGGCATGTCACAAGCGATGAGACCGCCTGCCTCATCGAGCTTCCGGCCGGCGGTCTCAGGACCGCCGTGGAACTGCTCCCGGAGAAGGTCTTCCGGCCCTCCTTCGACCGTCAGGAGTTCGCAAGGGTCAAGAAGGTGATGGCCGAGCAGATAAGGGAATCCGTGGACAGCCCCGAGGAGCAGCTCCGCGAGATCTTCCTCGATGCCGCCTACGACGAAGGCCACCCGTACGCCAGAGAAGGCCTGGCGACGCCCGAGAGCGTCGACGCCATAAGCCCCGCGGCGGCCCTGGCCTTTCACCGGAAGTTCTACCGCCCGGACAACTGCCTCCTCATAGTGACCGGCGCCTTCGAGCCGAGGGAGGCGCTGCTTCTGACCGGCCGGTGCCTCGCGGGAATCGCGAACCCGGCTGAGGCGCTTTCCCGTCCCGTCATTCCCGCTCCTCCCAGGTTCGGCCCGAGAATCGTTTTCAGCTGGAGTCCGGCCGTTCGGCTGCCCAGGCTTCTGATGGGCTTCCGGTGCCCTCCCCTGCGTTCCCCCGAAGCCCCCGTCGCGGAAATGCTCGCGAAGGTCCTGGCGGGATCGGAGTCGGCCAGGCTCAACGGACATCTGTGCCGATGGTTCGACACGGCCTTATCCGTCGCGGCGCGGCACGAGAGCACCCTTGAGCACGGCTTCATCGCCATCCGTATGGAGTGCGACCCCAAGCAGATGCGGCTTGCCGTCCAGACGACGGCGAAGGTTCTTAACCGGATCGTCTCCGATCCGCCTTCCGAGGAAGAGGCGGCACTGGCCGCGGCGCTTGGCGAAATGGAGCTTATGGAGAAGCGGGCCGCCCCAGGCCCGGAAGGCGGGCTCATGGGCGCCTTCGAGCTCCACTGCGGAGACTTCAGGCTCAGGGACGCCTGGCCGGCGCTCAGCTCCAGGGTGGGCGGCCGGGACATGGCCGATCTGGCGGCCAGGATCTTCGTGCTGGATCATCTCGTGGCCGCCGCCGTGTTCCCCGCGGGCGCCGCTCCAGACCTCGACGCGCAGGGGCTCGCGGCGGCCGCTTCAAGGATCCCCCAGAATGCCGAGAGCCCCGCGGCGGTGAAGCGGCGCACGGCCGCCGGGAACGGACCGCCTTCCGGGAAGAGAGCGGCAGGGGGACGGGGTTCGGCATCCGGGCGGGGAACGGCTCGGGGAAGGGGAGGTACGGGGAGCGGCTCCGCCTCGGGAGGGAGGGATGCCCAGGACGCCGCGGGATCCTTCAGAAGGACGAGGCTCAAGTGCGGGGCGCTCCTCCTCGCCGCAAACGTCCCGGCATCGCCCACGGTCGATGTCCTGGCCGCGTTCTCCGGAGGCAGGCTCGCGGACCGCACGGGCAAGGAGGGCGCCTCGTCGCTCGCCTCGGCCCTGTGCGCCGACGCCTTCGCATATCAGGGGACCGGAGGGACGGCCCCTTCCGCCGGGGTTCCTGGCGCGCGGGTTACGGGATTCTCCGCTCTTATAGCCTCCGGGCTCAGGGGCACGTTCCCCGGACATCGCCGGAAGGAAGGCATGGCCCTCTTCACGGAGATCCTGCGCGCCCCCGACCTGAGCTCAGACGGCTTCAGGGCGGTCAAGGCCGCGCGGGTGGCATACCTGAAGGCCCTCGAGGAACGCCTGACAGTCCGGACCTTCGCCCTGGCTTCCCGTGGCCTGTTCCCGGGACACCCCTACGCCGCTAGCCCCCTCGGGACAGCGGACTCGGTGGAAAGCCTCACGTTTGAAGACGTCGTGTCCGCCTGGGATGCCCAGGCCAGGCCCAGGGGCCTGGTCTTGGCCGTGGCCGGCGGCATCGATCCGGGATATGCGGCGGAGACCCTCGACGAAGCGTTTGCCGCCTGGAAACCCGGCCCCGGAAGGGGAAAGGCCGACGGGACCGCGCCGCCGGCCCCGCCGATTCCGCCGTCACTGGACGGACAGGCCATGAAGTACGAGAAGGCGGACTCGGTCCAGGCCCATATCGCCCTCTCCTTTCACGCACCTCAGGCAGGCGACCCCGGCCAGGCTACCTTCGAGGTCCTGAACTCCGCCTTGGGCGGCACCGGGGGGATGCTCCAGGCAGAAATCCGGAACGCGAGGTCGCTTGCCCATACGGTCAGTTCACGCTACTCTCCGCTGCTGAACGCGGGTTCGATTACCATGCATGCGGCCTGCTCCCCCGGAAAAGCCGGGGATGTCGTCGAGGCCATGACGGAAGTGGCGATACGCTCCTGCGCCAAAACTCTCGCCAGGGACCTCGTGGAGGGAGCCAAACGCAACATCGCCTTCAGAAACGCGGTCCGCCGCCAGACTCCCGGCACCCTCGTGCGGGACGCGGTCTTCCTTGAGCTCTACGGCCTGGAGCAGAACCGCACCGCGAGCCTCCTCGCTGCAGTCGGGGCCGTCACGCCCACGGACGTGCTCTGGGCCGCCCGTGAGTGGATTGTGCCGGAACGGGCACTGCTGTCGGTGGTGGGTACCGAGTCGGCCATAAGCGCGGCACAGAAGTCGTTCAGGATGTTCAGGTGAGAGTGAGGGCCGTTTCGCCCTCCTGAGCGTTGCCGAACATCTCCCGGCCCCGCTTTCCTTCGGTAAGTTCCGGCACATAGGGTCGGCAGACAGTGCCGAAACGCCATGGCTCAAGGCTTCCGGAAAGGCTCTCTGCACGGTCTGCCGTACCCGACGATTCTCCCAAACGGAACGGGGATTAACGCCCGGCATCGGCTCCGTCACGACCGGAACTGCCGGACGTCCCGTCATGGCAGGCGGCAGGACGGTCATTATGCCGGTCGATACCGGAAATGCCAGGGACGGATCTTTAAGCCACACCGTAGACCCGTTTAACCTTACACCCGTATCCCCGGCTCCCTGCGGCACCGGGCAGCAGGGCGGCCTGGCACTGGTCGGCCGAACCGGACAGCCGGCGGAAGAGCCGGAAAAGCCCGCTCCCATTCGAACGCGACATCACCGCCGACACCGGAAGGAGCCCGGAACGGGCCGGACGCCATCGGGGCCGGACGCTTCCGACGGCCAGCTCAGACAGAACCGACAGCGCCCCGCCGCGCGTTCAGCGCCAGACGGCCGGGCTGGCGCCCATGCTCAGGAGCTCGTCTCTGGGAATGTCGACGTACTGGGCTCCCTCACCGAACGAGTACCCCTCGTACGGTCCCATGATGACGCTCAGCCCCAGCGAGGTCAGGAGCATGTGGCCTGCCGCGTCCAGGCCGGACGAGAGGTTCCTCAGGGGATCAGGCAGGGGCGGGACGCCTCTCCCGCAGGGATGATTTCCGTAGAAGTGCGGTGCGGTGCCGTGGTCCCTGCAGAAACCCGCGAAAATGGCGCTCCAGAGTCTGGGAAGCGAGCGCTGGGGATCGGGGAACAGTCGGCGGAGGGAAACGGGCAGGCCGTCGGAGAAGAAATTGACCGTTTCGAAACCGAAGTAGCCGTGGGCGCCTCCGGTTTCGCCGCTCTTCGAGAACAGAACGGAGTAGACGCCGGACGACGCCTTATAGGGCGAGGCGGAGATCCTGTTGGTCGAAGTCAGGACGTATGCGGAAAATTCGGGGTCGCAATCTCGAATCAGGGTCGTGTACCAGCTGTCGCCCTCCTCCTTGAATGAGGCTATGTAGCCCTGGGCGACTGCCGTGACCGCCACGTCCACCGGCCCTCCGTTGTCCATCCCACGGGGATAGCTCACGTCGTAGTCGAACCGGCCCTTGGGACAGCTCGGCCACATGTATCTGTCCTTGACCCTCGCTTCGCTAACGCCGTCCGGCCGGGCCGCATTGATCGAGAAAGGCGTGGGAAGTTCCGTCGCCCACTGGGCGAAAAGCGGCCCAGCGCCAAAGAAGACACAAAAAGCGACCGCTGAGGCAATGACCGCCAGACTTGCCTGGACTCCCGTTGCGTTCGCTGTTCTCATGGCAGATCCTCCCTGCGCATCCCTCCCGGGGCCGCGCGAAACTGTATGCCGCCCGCCTCCTGGAAAGGATGAGGAGGAAAGAGGCAAGAGGTGGAACGGAACGCGTCCCGGACGAACGGGCCGGGCCCTGCCCCGTCATGGAAAAACGCGGGCGGTCCGGGACGCCATCGCCTAACTCGCTATATTTAGCGGCGGAGCATCACGATTGTAGCGCCGCCGGAACCCGGGGGCAAGACGGAACGCTCCTGGGCCGCAGATCCTTCCGGAATTTTGGAAAGTTTGATTCAACTGCGAAAACCTCTAACTTGACCTTTCAGAGGCCAAAGCGCTTGGGCAAGGGTTGCACGAAATGACCAGGATTTGGCATAAATTCAGGTGCTGTCGATGCCGAGGACGTATAGAGTTAACCCTCTCATCTGTGGAGGGATGAGTTTTCGCAGTGGAATCAAAGTTTTAGAAAAGGATATCGATCCCCGACTACCTGTCAGAGGTGCGGCTCAAGGGTCAATCCGTTCCCGGACGGTTAAATTTCTCAGACTGGCGGCATCATAAGGCAAACAGGCCTTGGAAATGATATGGAACCATCAACTGTCGGAAAAGAAGCAGAGCTTCCTAAACAATTCCATCAGATCTGAAGCAGACATACCATCTGAAATGAGAAAGATGATGTGTAACTTTTCAGCCGCCACGCGGCCGGAGACGACCGCTCCGGCGGGGCTGATACAGTGATCGGCTGCGGGCCCGCCCGAACTCCGATGTTCGGCAGATACCATGTATGTTGTACATGATGCGGAGATCGTACACAATATATATTTTATAGCATAAAAGCCGCCACACGGTCGGGGACGGCCGCTCCGGCGGGGCTGATACAGTGATCGGCGGCGGGGCCGCCTGTTCTCCGCCTTGCGGCGGATACAATACAACTTGCGCATGTACTGCCGACCATGTACAATATACATTTTTAACATATTTATGACGTTCTCTGGCTGCTTATTCCGATATCGGAATAAGTCTCCTTCGAGCTTTATACGGATTTTGCCGTGGGCTCTTGACAGGGGTTGCGTTTAGGACGCTGTCACTCCCAAACGGCGGTTGGAAAACGTCCACAAGTAAGAGAGAGACCTGAGTTACGGGAGAACGGCACCTGACTCATGAAGAATGATAGCGGGAAACATGAGCTGGCGGAACTGATTCATCCAGTTGGCAACACGCCGCCAGTTGCCAGCACGCCGTTTGGTTCCGCGTGGACAGTTGGCGGCACGACGTTTGCTTCCACGCGGAGTTCTGGGGTAGAATAAAATCTGAGCGGTTTACCGGGCTACACGTCCCGCAAGCACCTTTCATGGATGCCCTGCCCCCACACAAGTTGAGGGGTTCATCAGGGTGACACCCAGGAGGGCCAGTTCCAACGAAGGCGGGGCGATCCGCCCATCTGTCGCAATGTCGCTTGATAAGGTTCAAGACTATCGCCATATATATGACGCCGCCGCAATAAATCGGTGTACTTTTCGTGACTGGCAAGATCCACTGTCAACTTACCAGCTGGGACATGAGCCGCCGACTAAACCAGTTGCGACTCATAGCGGTTCTAAGCCTTCTCGGCGGCAACCTTCCTCACGTTCCGCCTCTTCCCGGCCGCATCCTTCCTCACGGACCTCCTGTTCTGGCTCGCCCTGGCAGCGGGCTTCCGCTCCTCTGGGCGGGGCAGGCCCTCGCCGACAGCAGCCGGGGGCATATTCCGTGAGGTCCGTGCCTGCATGACCGGTTCCAGAAGCCTGTTCTGGCGGTTCCAGGTCCCCATGTCAGCCGTCGGGAGCCCGT
>JAISEQ010000410.1 GCA_031264045.1 Deltaproteobacteria bacterium | reverse complement strand
AGGTCGTGGGGGTCGAGCTCGGAGACGTCGTTGTTCATGGTCATGCGCTCGCGGATGGACTTGTCCATCCTGACGAGGCCCACGCGGTACTGGTTCTCCAGGAGCTCGCCCACGGCGCGCACGCGGCGGTTGCCCAGGTGGTCGATGTCGTCCACCGCGCCCTCGGAGTCCTTGATGAAGAGGAGCTCCTTCACCGCCGCCTTGATGTCCTCGCGGCAGAGGATGTTGGAGCCGTCCTGGTTCTCGGCGCGCGGGGGGGCTATCCTCTTGCGCTTGAAGAGCCTCTCGTTCAGCTTGATGCGGCCGACCTCGGAGAGGTCGTAGTGCTCGGGGTGGAAGAAGAGGTTGTTGAAGTAGAGCTTGACCGCCGAGTCGTTCAGAGGCGAGCTGGGGCGGTTCTTGCGGAAGATTTCGGAGACGGCGTCGTCCTCGCCCTCCACCTGGTCCAGGGCCAGGGTGTCCCGGAACGAGGACGAGGTGCGGAGCTCCTTGGCCACGTTCAGCGTGTTGATGAAGAGGAAGGGGACCTCCCGGACGCCCGATCCGCGGATCTTCTCGAGGCTCTGCTCGTCCAGCTCCTCGTTCATCTCGAGGAAGACCTCGCCCGTCACGGGGTCGAAGACGTCGTCCGCCGCGAACTTGCCCAGGAAGTCCTCGGGCCTGGCCGGGAGGACGTTTATCCCCTGGGCCTTCAGCCTCTTCACGTTCACCGGCTGGATCTGGGTGCTGCGCTCGGTGCGCTGGAGGATGAACTCGGTCGAGGACCTGGGGTCGCGGGCCTTCTTCTCCTCCGCCGTCGCCCCCGGGGGGAGCGGCCTGTAGAGGGGGTTGGGCACGTCGGTCCAGATCTCGGAGCCGAGGAAGTGCTCGGGGGTGGGAACCCGGCGCATGGCCCCGGCCCCGTCCAGGATCAGCCACTCCTTCTCGTAGAAGTAGTCCAGGAGCTCCTTCGAGGTGTAGCCCAGGGCCTTCAGGAGAAGGGTGACCGGGAACTTCCTGTGGCGGTCGATGCGGGCTATGATGAGATCCTTGGGGTCGAACTCCAGATCCAGCCAGGACCCCCTGGCCGGGATTATGCGGGCGCTGTAGAGGATCTTGCCCGACGAGTGGGTCTTGCCGCGGTCGTGGTCGAAGAAGATGCCCGGCGAGCGGTGGAGCTGGGACACGATGACCCGCTCGGATCCGTTTATGATGAAGGTGCCCTTCTCGGTCATGAGCGGGAGGGTCCCGAAGTAGATCCAGCTCTCCTTGGCCTCCTTGGGCTTCTGCTTGGCCCTCGGGTCGTTCACGCCGTCGAAGGCCCCGGCCCCCTCGTCCTTGAGGCTCGACTGGTAGATCTCGAGCCCGACCTTGATCTTCAGGGGGGCCTCGTAGTTCATGCCCTTGGCGATGCACTCGTCTATGTCGTACTTGACGTCCTCGAAGGTGTACTCCTTGAAGACGAGCCGCACGTTGCCCTGGTAGTCGTCTATGGGGAACACGCTGTTGAACACGGCCTGCAGCCCGAAGTTCCCCCGGTCCTCCGGCTTGGTCTCCTTCTGCAGGAAGCGCTCGTAGGAATGGCGCTGGATGTCTATGAGGTTGGGCATCTCGGTGACCTTGTCGGTCTTGCCGAAACTCTTCCGCAGGCGTAGGTGGCTGGCGGCTAGTGACATTTCTCCTCCGGCCGGGGGCGGGCGGTCACCCCCGAGCCCTCCGGCCCCGGCAGGGGCCGGAGGGCAAAAAAGCCCCGAGCCCGCCGGGGCGGCCGATCCTTCCGGAAGGCCGTCCAGGCGGGTGAGGCGTTACCGTTCAAGGGCAGAGTTTCTTCTTCCAAGTGCTCGGCCTTACCCTTTTCCGGGCGCCCCCCGCAGGGGGCGACGCCTCCGTGAAGGAGGCGCTCAGGGGCAAAGGGCCAGGGGGCTGGGCCCCGAGGCCCGCTCGGCCGCGATGCTTGCGGCCTGCGGCACAGGGGAGCCGGAAGCCGGGGCCGTCGGCCCGCTTCCGGCGGAGAACTGCAGTTTCCCTCGTCTGTCCGCCTTCCGGCGGATCTGGCAATAGAATGTCTTCAGGGCTTTGGTTTTCACCTCCCCCGGAAGGGGCGGCGGGCGGCGGTTTATGTCGTGTCCCGGGAGAATAGACCACCCGTCCTCCAGGGCGTTGCGGATAGCCGGCCCCCGCCGGGAACTGATTCCCGGCGGCGGCCGGAGGGGAAGTGAGGGCCCCGCCGGGGGACGGCGGGACGGGGCTACTTGATCTCGACCTTGGCGCCCAGGGCCTCGAGCTGCTTCTTGAACTTCTCGGCCTCCTCCTTGGAGATGGCCTCCTTGACGGTCTGGGGGGCGCCCTCGACCAGGTCCTTTGCCTCCTTGAGGCCGAGGCCGGGCACTATGGCGCGGACCTCCTTGATGATGTTTATCTTCTGCGGGCCCACCTCGGTCAGGACCAGGGTGAACTCGGTCTGCTCCTCGGTGGCGGCTGGCGCGTCGGCCTGGACCGCGGCGCCGGGGGCCGCGACGGCCACGGGGGCCGCGGCGGAGACGCCGAAGATCTCCTCCAGCTCCTTCACCAGTCCCGCGAGCTCGATTACGGACATGGTCTTCAGAAACTCGATCACGTCTTCCTTGGAAACGCTCATGATTCTAATCTTCTCCGGTGCCCGCCCGGGGCGGGGCTTCGGGAGGGCGCGGCGGCCCCCCCCAAAATCGTTGCGGATGTCTGACTGGGCTGCGGGTTCAGGCCGCCTCGGACTTCCCGTCCCTCTGCTCGGCCACGGCCGAAATGAGACGGACCAGCTTCTGCGGCACGCCGGCGAGCACGCGCACGAGCGAGCCCGGCACGGCGGACAGCGTCCCGAGCAGGGAGGCCAGGAGCGCCTCCTTCGAGGGCAGCAGCGAGAGGGTCTTGATGTCGGCCGGGCTCAGTGCCCTGGGGCCCAGGACGCCGGCCTTCAGCAGGAACTTCTCCTCGTCCTTGGCGAAGTCCGTCACGGCCTTGGCCAGGGCGACGGGGTCGCCCGAAGTGTACGCCAGCGCGTTGTTGCCGACCAGGTGGGGCATGAGGCTTCCCGCACCCCCCTCGTCCAGGGCGAGCCGGGTCAGGGTGTTCTTGGACACCCTGAAGCCGCCGCCCGCGGCGCGCACCTTGCTCCTGAGCTGGTTCTGCGCTGTGACGGAAAGCCCCTTGAAGTCGGCCACGAACACGGCCTTGGAGTCCCTGAAGATGGCCTTCAGCTCCAGAAGCACTGACTTTTTGGTTTCCTTGTCCATGCCTGTTAGGGTTTTCCTCCTTTCCTAAAATGAAGGCGGCCCGAAAGGGCCCCCTTTTTCAGGGCCGGTGCAGCCAGTGGTCTTGCATCCACGGCCTCGGCCGGCGGCTCTCGCCATTAACGCCCCTCCGGGGGGCTGCCGGCTGTCTCTGGCCCGAAATCCGTATGCCGGGCGCACGCCCCTGCCGCAGGGGGCGGCCGGGCGCGGGGAAGGCGCCGGTTCCGGTCCGCGCCCCACATCGGGGGGCCGGGCGGGAAAGGCGCGGGAAGTCGCAGGCCCGCCGGGGACGGGGTCCGGCCGCGCAGGGAGGACGGACCGGCCCGCGCAGGGCGGCGGGGCTCAGGGGAGGGACGCCGCCCCTCAGACGGAGTAGGCCTTGAGGTCCTTCACCAGGGCGGAGTCTATCTTCACGCCGGGGCCCATGGTGCTGGCTATGGTGATGCCCTTGATGTAGGAGCCCTTGGAGGTGCTGGGCTTGGCCTTCTGGATGGAGTCCATGAAGGCCGCGATGTTGCCCAGGAGCTTCGAGTCGTCGAAGGAGATCCTGCCCATGGGGGCGTGGACTATGCCGTTCTTCTCGACGCGGAACTCGATGCGGCCCGCCTTCAGCTCCTTCACGGCGTTCGCGACGTCGAAGGTGACCGTGCCGAGCTTGGCGTTGGGCATGAGGCCCCGGGGTCCCAGGATCTTGCCCAGGCGGCCGACCTGGCCCATGATGTCCGGGGTGGCGATGGCCTTGTCGAAATCGGTGAAGCCGCCCTGGACCTTCTCGATGAGCTCGTCAGAGCCGGCGAAGTCGGCCCCGGCGTCCAGCGCCTCGCGCTCCTTGTCGCCCTTGGCGAACACCGCCACGCGCACGGTCCTGCCCGTGCCGTTGGGAAGGCTCACGGCCCCGCGGACCATCTGGTCGGCGTGGCGCGGGTCCACGCCCAGGCGGACCGCTATCTCCAGGGTCTCGTCGAACTTGGCGAAGGAGGCGTCCTTGGCCAGCTTCACCGCCTCCTCGAAGCTGTAGCGCTTCAGGCGGTCCACCTTGGCGGCGGCGTCCTTGTACTTCTTGTTGAAGGCCATCTTGTTTCCCCGTCCGGGTTCGGATGAATTGAGGGCTCCCCGATAGCGCCCCGGGAGGGCTTCAGCGCCCGCCCATGAAAGCGCGGGGGCGCCTGCCGGGGCTTGCGCCGCCGACGCCCGCGCGCGACGCCCGGAACGGCGCGGGGCCCGGCCGGGAGCGGCGGGCCGGCCTTCCGGGCCAGCGGCCGGCCGAGCGGGCCGGCGGGAAAGGGCGCTACTCCCTCACGACCTGGAGGCCCATGCTCCTCGCGGTGCCGGCGATGATCCTCTTGGCCTCGTCCATGCTGTGGGCGGACAGGTCGTCGAACTTCACCTTGGCTATCTCCTCGAGCTGGGCCTCGGTCACCTGGCCCACGGTCTTGCGGCCCGGGGTGTCGGAGCCCTTGGCCGCGCCCACAGCCTTCTTAAGGAGGAAGGAGGCCGGGGGGGTCTTGGTGATGAAGGTGAAGGTCTTGTCGGAGTAGACCGTGATGACCACGGGGATCACCAGGCCCTCCTGCTTCTGGGTGCGGGCGTTGTAGGCCTTGGTGAACTCTCTGGGGCTCAGGCCGTGCTGGCCCAGCGCCGGGCCCACGGGGGGGCCGGGCACGGCGCCGCCCGCCGGGAGCTGGAGCTTGACCTGGGCCACGACTTTCTTTGCCATTCTGCTTGGTCTCCTGGAAACGGGGGCCGGGACGCCTTCGGGGGCCGTCCGGGGCCGATTTAGACGATCTGCCAATTAAAGCATGAAACGTGCCCGGGCGCAAGCGTTTTCCGCGGGGGTCAGCGGGCGGCGTCCGGGGCAGCCCCGTGCCCCGGAAATTGCGGGCCAGGGCGGCGGAAGCTCGGTCTCGGCGCCGGGGAGTCCCGGGGCCGGAAAAGGGACGGGGAGCGGAGGGGCGGGGGACCCGGAGGCAGTGACAAGGGCGCCCCCGGTGGCGGGGGCGCGGACGGGGGCCTGGGGCGGACGGGGCGGGGCTCCGGGGCCAGGCCCGCCGGCCGGGGATTCACACCGACTTCTCCACCTGGGAGAAGTCCAGCTCCACGGGAGTGGGGCGGCCGAAGATGCTTATGAGGACCTTGAGCTTGCCCTTGTCCGAGTTGACCTCCTCCACCACGCCGGTGAAGCTGTTGAAGGGGCCCTCGACGACCTTAATCTCGTCCCCCTCGTCGAAGCGGTAGCGGCTCTTGGGCTTCTTGACCCCCTCCTCCATCTGCGCGAGCACCCGCTGGGCCTCCTCGTCGGTGATGGGCTCGGGCTTGTTCTTGTCGCCCAGAAAGCCCGTAACCTTCGGGGTGTCCTTGACCGTGTGCCAGGTGAGGTCGTTGGACTCCATCTGGACCAGGAGGTAGCCGGGGAACAGCTTCCTGGTGGTGGTCTTGCGCCCCCCCCCCTTGGCCATCTCCATGACGTTCTCCATGGGAAGGACGATGCGCGGTATCTGTTCCTGGAGGTTGGCGCGGCTCACGCGGTCTTCAAGGGCCTGCTTGACCCTGTTCTCGTATCCGCTGAAAGTATGAACCACAAACCATTGCAAGGCCACTGATAGCTCCCGTGCTGGCCGGGCCCCGTCCCGGGGCCGCCAGCGGGCTAGAGAGTTTGGTGCCGCCCGGGGCGGGCGGGGGCCGGGACTACCGCATTATGAGGCCCAGGACCCTCGAGAGTATGCCGTCCACCATCCCCAGGTAGGCCGCGGATATGCCCACCAGGACCAGGATCACGCCCGTTGACTTGACGGTCTCCTTGCGCGTGGCCCAGGTGACCCAGTTGAGCTCCCTGCGGGCCTCCCTGAAGAAGGTCACGAGCTGCATTATCTTCCCGGGAGCCTTGGGGCGGGCGTCCTTCTTGACCTTGGGCTTGGGGGGCGGCGGCGGCGGGGCCACGGGCTTGGGGGGCACGGGGCTCCCGGTGGCGATCGCCTGGGCCTCCAGCTGTTCCTGGAGGAGCCTCGCCTCCCTCTTTTCGGAGCGGCTCTTCTTGTGCTTCGTCATGAGGTTCCGATTCGGCTTTCCGCCCGAGTCCCGTCCGGGGCCTGGCCCCGGACGGGCTGGGGAATGGCAGGCCAGGAGGGACTCGAACCCCCAGCCCTCGGTTTTGGAGACCGATGCTCTACCAATTGAGCTACTGACCTAAAACCCTTCGCGATCCTCCTTCCGGGGGCTACTTCGTCTCGCGGTGGACGGTGTGCTTCCGGTCGAAGGGGCAGTACTTCTTAATCTCCAGGCGTCCCGGGGTCCGCTTCTTGTTCTTGGTGGTGGAGTAGTTCTTGTTCTTGCACTCCGTGCACTGGAGGTGGATAATCTCGCGGGGCATGTGTCACCTTGCTTGAGTAAGGGGCGTGGCCCCGGGTGTCGTCCGTCTCCGCCGGGCCCGCAGGGCCCGGGCGTCCCCCGGCGGCCTCCGGGAGGAGCAACTAGTCACTATAGCACAGGAGGGGGGATTTCCCGCAAGGGGAAACGGGGCTGGGGAGCCGGCGGCGGAAAAAGAGCGGATCCCCCGGCAGGCCGGAGACCCCCGTCGGGGAGCCGCCCGGCAGCTGGAGGATCTTTATGCGGCGCCCCTCCGGGGTTCTGACGCGGGGTCCGGCAGAGGGCCGGCGCCCCGGAACCGCCGGCAAAGGCGGACGGGGGGCGCGGCGGGACCGCTTCGGCGCATGAGGCCGGACGCATGAGTCCGGACGCAAGCGAGAAGGTATATTACATGCTGCTTCCGGACATGTCAAAGGTTTTTTGAGGGCGCCGGAGGGCCGGGCAGGCCCCGGTTCCGGGGAACCCGTGCCCCCCCCCGGCCGCGCGGACCGGGCCTCCGCAGGTTCCGGGCTGCCCCGGCGCGGCCGGGTCCCGCCGAGGAACGCGGCCGGAGGGCTTACCTCTGCCCCAGGGCTCACCTTTATAATGATGCGCTGCGGACCGGCCCTTCGCCCGGACGCCCGGCCTGGGGCCTCTCCCCGTGACGTTTCGGCCGGCATCCGCCCGTCTCGACCGGCAGGAGCCGTCCGCCCGCTTCACGGCGCTGGATGCGGAAATCATCTCACGGATCCGAACGGCGATATCGAGCAGTCAGTCCCAGCATATCAAGCACACACCGCATATCAAATATATACCGGTGATGCTCCGCATCTCGGGCAGGGGGCGGCGGACCGCCGGGCATGATCCCGGCCAGCACCCGGCAAACGGACGGAAGGCAGCCCGCCCTTCCCAGGGAACCGACCCCGAGCCGGAACGTCCGGAAGCCCGCAGCCGACCTCCCCGCCCTCCGGCCCGTCCGTGCCTGCCCGCGAAATCCCTGCCTCTTGCCCGGCCTTCCCCGGACTCCGCCCCCCTCCGGGCACCTTCAGGCGGCACCGGCAGGTCATGCCCCCGCCGGAGCGGAGATCGCCCTTCCGGATCCCCACCCCCGGAGCGGAGTCCGCCCGCCCGGCTCTCCTGCGACACGCCGGTCCGGCGGAATCCGTCCGAACCTGTTCCCGGGCCTCCCCGCGGCCCTGACGTCCGGACAATCATGACAAGGAACAGGGCGGTCCGAGCGGTGGAGGCCCGCGACCTGTTCCAGGCCCTGGACAGAGCGGGGCCCCGGACGGCTGGTTTGCCGAAAGGTCCCGGCGGTACGGTATGGAGCGGGGCCGGGACTGGATCGCGACGCCGAGTCCCGAGCGGGACGGGAGGAGCGTCCGGCACCCTACCCTGCCCGCCGCGATTGAGATCGTCTGCCGGGACAGGGGGACGAACCTGAAGGCGCTCCGCGACGGCCTGGCGGAGGCCATGTCGGTACCCGCGGACGCGAAGGACGCGCGGATTTCGGAAAGGCTCGGCAAGAT
>JAISEQ010000343.1 GCA_031264045.1 Deltaproteobacteria bacterium | reverse complement strand
CGATGGCCTCCATGCCGATGGCCTCCATGCCGATGGCCTCCATGCCGATGGCCTCCATGCCGATGGCCTCCATGCCGATGGCCTCCATGCCGATGGCCTCCATGCCGATGGCCTCCATGCCGATGGCCTCCAGGGCGGCCTGGCGGACCTCCAGGGAGTCCTGGCGGGCATGGAGGGCGCGGACCTCAGGGAAGGCTCCCCGGCACCCGCGCGGCCGCCGGCCGGCGCCCTGCGCGGCGTGGTGGTGAGCCACAGCGCCCTTTTCAACCAGGCCGCCTGGGCCGGGGACTTCCTGGACATCTCGCCCGGGGACGTGCATTGCGCCTTCGCGACGCCCGCCTCGGACGTGTCGCTGATGGAGATCCTGGTGCCGCTCACCCGCGGGGCGGCGGTGCTGCCCCTGTCCGCCCCCGCGGCGGGCGGCGGGGACGAGCTTTGGGAGACCGTCCACGCCAACCGCGTGACGTCCCTGTCGCTCCCGCTCAGGAAGCTCCGCCAGTACGCCTCCGGCCACCCGCTCTTCGGGCTCAAGAGCATCCTCACCTGGGGTCGCGGGCTGTCGGGCGACAACCTGAAGGATCTCATCAAGGACGCCTCGGGCTGCCGGATCGTGAACTGCTTCGGGCTCCCCGAGTGCGCCATCACGTCCCTGGCCGAGGACGCGAGGCCCGGGCTCTTCCCCGAGACGATGGGATGGCCCGCGCCCAACTGCCCGTCGTATCTCCTGGACCGCGAGATGCGGCTCGTGCCAGCGGGCTTCCCGGGCGAGCTCTACTGCGGCGGGGTGCAGATAGCGATAGGCTACGACCGCCGGCCGGAGGAGAGCGCCCGCGCCTTCTTGAGCGATCCCTTCGCGCCGATGTCCCCGCCCGAGTACCGGGCGGGGCGGCTCTTCCGGACGGGCATCATGGCCCGCCGCCGCCCCGACGGCCGGCTGGACTACATGGGCCGCGCGGGCGAGGCCGCCGTCGTGCGCGGGGCCCGCGTGCCGCTCCACGAGGTGGAGAGGACCCTGCTTGGCGCCGCGGGCGTGCTGGAGGCGCTGGTCGTGCGCCGCGAGGACTACTCCTCGTACTTCGAGCCCTACCTCTGCGCCTACCTCACCCTGTCCGCCGATTCCCTGGCCACCGCCGCGGGCGTCAGGAAGCACCTCTCCGACCGGCTCCCCGGCTACATGGTCCCGGAGCGGGTGGTGATCCTGCCCGAGTTCCCGCTGGACGCCTTCGGCAGGGTGGACGTGAGGGCCCTGCCCGCGCCCTCCGCCGAGGACGCCCCGACCGTTCCGGAGGACGGCCCGACCGCCGCCCCGGACCCGGCCGCCGTCGCCGCGGCGGACGCCGCCTACGCCCAGGCCGCCGCCTGGGCGCCCGTCGGCTCGGACCCTTTCGAGCTCGCCCCGGAGGACCTGGCCCCGGACGAGCGCGAGAGGATAGCGAGGCGCCTGGGGGACGATCTGGCGCTGGTGATGCCGCCGGGGCCCGGGCAGATGGCGCTTCTGACCGGAGGGGGCCTCGCGTCCTCCGAGTCCCGGAGCGCCGGGCCCATGATAACGACCCTGAAGGTCCGGCTGGCCGGCCGGCTGGAGCCCCAGGCCTTCCGCGAGCGGCTCTCCTGGATCCTGGCGAGCCACGACGCGTTCCGCCTCTCGCTCCACCAGCGGGACGGGGGCTGCCCGGTGCAGGTCTGGACCCGCAGGCCCCCGTCGCTCGCCGAGGTATTCTCCGAGGAGGATCTGCGCTTCGACGGCGCCCGCCGCAGGGAAGCCCGCCTCGCCTCGCTGGAGGCCAGGCACCTGTCGGCCCTGAAGGACACCGCCAGGGCCCCTCTCTTCCGGGCGGCGCTCATGCACGTGTCCGACCAGGAATGGGAGGTGACCCTCACCTACAGCATCCTGGCCTTCGACCCCATGAGCATAACGGTGTTCTTCCGCGAGCTGTGGGGGGACGGCGCCGGGCCTCCCGCGGCCCTGCCGTCCGACCCGCCGCCCGCGTACGCCGACTTCATGAGGCGCAAGCGCGATCCCGCGGCCCGCGAGCGCGACCTGGAATACTGGCGCGGCGAGCTCAGGGGGATCTCCTCCCCCACGCGGCTTCCAGGCCGCTTCCCACACCCCGGGGGAAGCTCGGGGCTCAGGGCGAGCTGCATCTCCGACACCGCCGCCCTGAAGCTCCCGGAGGACCTCTCCCGGGCGGTGAAGGATGCCGCCCGGTCCGCGGGCGTGCCCCTGGACGCGTTCCTGATGGCAGCCTGGGGGGTGCTCCTCGCCCGCCTTTCCCGGAACGAGGACGCCACCTTCGGGCTGTCCGTGAACGGGAGGCGCTCGCCCGAGGAGCTCCAGGGGCTCATGGGGCCCGCCTGGTCCGTCGTGCCGGCGACGGTCAAGGCCCGCGGGGACGCGAGATTCGCGGACGTGGCCTCCGAGGCCGCCCGGGCCTCCGAGGCGGCCCGGAGCCACACCGACGTGAGCCTGGCCGATCTTGAGCAGGTCTCCCCGCTCAAGTCGGACACCGTGGGACATTTCTTCGGGATGCGCGCGGCCGTGCTCCCACCCGAGGCCTGCGGGCTCAGGGTCGTTTCCTGCGAGGAGCGGCCGCGGGCCTTCGCGTTCCCCCTGGCGCTCGTCTGGGAGACCGACCCGGTGCTCACCGCCGTGTTCACCTACGATACCGGCCATTTCCTGCCCTGGCAGATCCGCATCCTCTCCGAGAGCTACCTCTCCGTCCTCGCCTCCGCCTCCCGCGACCCCTCCCTTCCCGTGAACCGCCTGAGGCTGGGCTCGGACGAGGCGCTCAGGGCGCAGATCGAGGCCGAGGGGGCGCTGGCACGCGTCTACGAGGGCGGCACGGTGCCCCGGCTCTTCTCCAAGTGGGCGGGGCTGGGGCCCAGGCGGCCAGCGGTCACGCAGGGCGGACGGACGCTCACGTACGGCGACCTGGAGCGGGAGTCGGGGGCCCTCGCACGGGCGCTCGCGGATCTGGGAATCGAGCCCGGCGCCGACAGGGTGGGGATCCTGATGGGCCGCACCCCGGCCTACCCCGGAGCCCTGCTGGGGGTGTTCAAGAGCGGCGCGGCCGCCGTTCCGCTCCCCTGGGCGGACGAGGCGGAACTCCTGGCGAGGCTCCAGGACGCGCGGCCCAAGGCCGTGGTGGTGGACGGCCCCGGGCTCCCTCCGGAGCTCAAGGCCGTGCTGGCCATGGCCCCGCCGACCAGGCCGGTCGACCGCCTCGGCAGGCCGGTCGGGGACGCCGCGGTCGGCCGGGACGGGGCGTTCGCGGACGGAGGAGACTTTGGCGCGTCGGACGGTTCCCCGGCGGGCGCGGACGGTTCCCCGGCGGGCGCGGGCGGTTCCCCGGCGGGCGCGGACGGGGTGGAATTCCCGGCGGACGGCGGGGCGTCTTCAGGGGCGGACGGGGGCGGCTCGCCGCCAGCCCCCGGTCCCTGCCTCGCGCTTCCCGATGCCCCTGCCTGCGTGATCTACGCCCGCGACCCTGACGGGGGCGGCGCACAGGTGGGCGTGGTGGTGAGCCACGCGGCGCTCTTCAACCTCGCGGCCTGGATGGCGGAGTTTCTGGACCTGCGGCCCGAGGACACCCAGAGCGCGTTCATGCCGTTCACGAGCGAGATCTCGTTTCCGGAGATCCTGGCCCCGCTGACCTGCGGGGCGCGGGTGCTGGTGTTCACCGAGGCGGAGCGCCGCGATTTGGGGCTTCTGTACCGCGCGGCCGCGGACGGCGGCTGCTCCTCCGTCTGGCTCCCGCCGGGCGGGCTCAAGCTTTTCGCCTCCAAGTACCCCCTGAGCCCCTTCAAGATCGTCTCCGCCGCTGGGGAAGGGCTCCCCGCCCCCATCCGCATCCTGGAGCCGGGCGGTTGCCGCGTGTCGTCCATCCTGGACGTCCCGGAATGCGCGGGACCGGTCGCGGGCGAGTCCGGAGGCCCCGGCGAGCTGCCGAGGTCGCTGGGCTATTCCGCCCCCAACTGCCCCGCGTACATCCTGGACGACCAGGGCGAGCTCCTGCCGGCGGGCTTCACCGGCGAGCTCTACATCGGCGGCGCGCAGACCGCCTCGGGCTACCTGAACCGCCCGGACCTGACCGAGCGGCTCTTCCCGCCCGACCCGTTCGCGGAATACTCCCCGCCATCCTTCAGGCCGTCCCGGCTCTTCCGTACGGGCATCCTGGCAGTCCGCCACCCCGATGGGCGGCTCTACCACATGGGCCGGGTGACTCGCGGCCCTGCCGAGGCCCCGAGCTATACGCCGCCGGCGAAGGCGCCAGGGGAGGTGGCAGGGCCGGGCATCGCGTTGGACGTGGAGGCTTCGGTCCCGCAGGGGTTCACGATAGCCCGGCCCGACGCGCCCGTCCTGGCTCCGGCGATCCAGGCGCATGACGAGCCGGCGCCGTCGGTCCGCGCGATCGATGCCGCGCCCGCCGTCCAGGCGACCGAAACGGCGCGGCCTGCCGTCCAGGAAACCGAAACGGCGCGGCAGGACTTCCAGGATACCGCCGCCGAGGCGCTCGCGACCGCCACGGCGGTCGATGCCGATGGCGGCGAGCCCATCGCCGTCGTTCCCGAAGACGAGTTCCTCCCGGTCGGCGGGTTCGCCCCGGATGACATGCCGGGCGCGGCGCCCGCTACCGATGAGGCGGTCGATGCGGAGGTTGTGCCGCTGGTCGATCTGGACCTTGCCGACGAGCCGGCCCTCCAGGCGGCCCCTTCTGGGGAGCCTGACGCCCTGGACGTGGTGCCGGTCGAGGTGGCGTCACTGGACGGCTTCGATGCGGACGACCCGTTCGAGCGGGTTGCCCGGGCGTCCTTGGGGTCAAAGGTCTCCCCCTCCGAAGCGGTGCCTCTGGACGATGTGGCGTTGGACGATGGGCCTTCGCCCGCGGCGCCCGAAGCGGCATCGGCGCCGGACGTTGCTGACGCCTCCCTGGCCGAGGCGGAGGAGATGCCCCTGGAGGACATCTCGCTGGACGAGGTATTGCCCGCGGACGATGCCCAAGGCGCACCCGCGCCCGGGCCTGCATCGCCCGCGTATGTCGGGGGCCATCCGCCGGACGAAGGCGGCATGGAGGAACTTCCGCTGGAGGAGGTGCTCCTGGAGGAGGACGTCGTGCCCGAGGGCGTCGCGGACGTGGTAGCCGCATCACCGTCCCCGTACGCGGACGACTCCCTGGTGCCGGTCGAGGAGGTGGACGTCGCGGACGATCTGCTGGACGGGGTGGATCTGGCGGGCCCGGGACCACGGGCGCCTCTGGACGACTACGATCTGGACGGCCTGGAACCCCCGCCCCCGCCCACCACTCCAGGCGCCTCCATAAGCTCAGGGCACGTTCCCAGCGCGAGGGCGCGGCCCGTGCCGTCCGTGCCCGCCCCGGCCCCGGCGCCCGGCACTTCCCGCGCCGCCGAGGACGTCTGGGCGGACGCCCCGGCCGGCCTGACCGAAGCCGACCGCCGCAGGATCGAGGAGCTCTTCCCGGGCGGGGTGAGGAAGGTCCTGCCGCTCACGCCCTTCCAGACGGGGCTCCTTTCCTCACCGGGCGGCATGGAAGGCGCGGTGTGCCAGCTCCGCGCCCGGCTGTCCCCCGACGGCGCCGCCGGGGCGCCCGAAAAGTCCAGGCTTTCGGCGGCTCTGGAGGAACTCCTGGACGCCTGCCCGGAACTTTCCGCGAGCTACCTGTACGACGGGCTCTCGCGGCCCGTGCGCGTCTGGCCCGTCAGGGGGCCCGGGGCGGCGGGCGTGCTGGGCGTGATGGATCTCGCGGACGAGCCTGCCGCGGCCGCAGACAAAAGGGCCAAAGGGGTCCTGAAGGCCCAGGCCGAGGCCCTGGCGCTACCCGTGCGCCCCGGCAAGCTCGCCGTGGACTGCCTGAAGTTTCCTGGCGGGGAGGCGGAGCTCATCGTCTCCGCGCACCTGGGCGCGGTCGATCGCGCCCAGACGCTGGAGATCCTCTCGTCGCTGGCTTCGGGCAGGCCTCCCCGGCTCCCGGCCCCCGAGGCCGCGGGCGCCCCGCTCGAGGCCCGGGCCCGGATGGACGCGGCCTGGGAGGGGATCCTCCGGGGCGCGGACGGGACCGCCGAGCTTCCCAAGCGCGTGGCCCGCTGCCCCGACAGGGAAGCCTTCCTGCGGCGCTCGGTACCCGTGCGCTTCAAGGACGGCGAGCGGGACTCATTCCTGGAGGCCGCCTCGGCGCTCGGCGTGAGCCTCGCGGGTTACGTGACCGGGGCCTGGCTCGCCTTCGTCTCGCGGCTGGCGGTCACCCCGTCCCCCATGTGCGCGCTCCTGGGCCCGGCCCCTGAGGGCCGCACGGGGGCCTTCATGAGACCCTGCCCCGTGCCCGCGCCCCCCGGCGCGACGCTGGCCTCCGCGGCCAGGGCCGCGGAGGAGACGATAGCCGATACCGGCCGGCTGGGGCACCTGTCGTTCCCGGAGATCCTGAGGCTCTCCAGGCAAGGCAGGGCGGCCCCGGATCACGTGCTCTCCCCGCCGCCCGCGGCGCCGGCGGGCGGCATGGCGGGATGCGTGAGGTCGCTGTCCGAGACGCCCCCGCCGGGGCTGGATTCCTTCCCGCTCACCCTCTTCTGGAAGGCCGAGGGCGGCCTGGAGCTCACCCTGGGCTACAGCCTCGCGGCCTTCGAGCCCTGGCAGGCCGAGGTCCTGGCCCAGGGCTACGAGATCTACCTGAGGGCGTTGAGGGACACCCCGGACGCCGGGATCACCGAGGTGGAGGTCCTGCCCGCCGAGAAGCGCAAGGCGCTCGCGGCCGCCTCGGCGTCCGGGGCGCGGCTCGCTCCGGGCCTCTTCCACGACCTCGTGGCCCGCGCCGCCGCCGACGACCCGATGAGCCCCGCGGTCCGCGCCGAAGGTTCGACCGTCTCCTACGGGGAGCTGGCCTTTGCCGCCGAGGGCCTGGCCCGGAGGCTCAAGGGCCTGGGCGCTGGCCCGGGGGCCCGGGTGGCGGTGGCTGCCTCCGGCTCCGTCAGGCTCCCCGGGGCCCTCATGGGCGTCATGAGGAGCGGCGCGGCCGCCGCGCCCGTGCCGGCGGGACTGTCCCCGGAGGACCAGGCCGCTTACGCGCGGTCGCTGTCCCCGCTGTGCGCCGTCGTCCCCCGCGAAGCCCCGGGGATCCGCGCGGCGTTCGCCGATGCCGGAATGGCGGTCGTGGACTGCGACGGGTTCCCGGGGGACTCGCCCGGCCCCGATGCAGGGCCCGGACCCGAGGCGGGCCCTGCCGCGGGCCCCGCGCCCGCGGACGGCCAGGCGGACGACGGTTCCCTCGCGCTGGTGCTGCCCCCGCCTTCCGGGGGAGCCGCCCCGTTGCCGGTGACCCACGCTGCGCTGAAGAACTTTGCCGCCGCCTGGGCCCGGGAGGCGGGCGCCGCCCGGGAGGACACTTTCTCCGTCCTCCACGACTGCGCCACGCCGACCGGGCTCTTGGAGATCCTGACCCCGCTGGCCTGCGGCGCGGCGGCGC
>JAISEQ010000336.1 GCA_031264045.1 Deltaproteobacteria bacterium | reverse complement strand
GTGGCCCCCTCCTTCGCGGCGCGCTTCCCCGGCCCCCTCGCCCCGAGGCTCCCCTCGGCCCTGAGGCGGCTGGGCTTCTCCAGGTGCGCGGAGACGGCCGAGGGTGCCCTGTACGTCACCCGGCGCTCCCTGGAGCCTGGAGGGCAGGGGAGCGTATGCACCGCCTGTCCCGTGGTGGTGAACTACGTGGAGAAGTACCGCTCGGCGCGCCTTGACGAGCTGATCCCGGTGGTGAGCCCCATGGTGGCCCACGGGAGGCTGATAAAGGCTGCCTTCCCGGAGGTCCTCGTGGTCTTCATTGGCCCCTGCGCGGCCAAGAAGGACGAGCTGGCCCGCCCCGAGAACGTCGGGGCGGTGGATCTGGCCCTTACCTTCGCCGAGCTCTCGCGCTGGCTCGCCGATGAGGGCGTGGCGGTGGAGGACTGCTCCGAGTCGGGCTTCGACTCGCTCTCGGACGCGGGGGAGGCCAGGCTCTTCCCCGTGTCGGGGGGGATGCTGAAGACGGGGGGTCTCGTGGCGGACGGGCTCATGGCCGACGTGTTCCCGCTCACCGGGCCGGACGAGGTGAAGAACCTCTTCGCCCCGGACGGCGGGCTCTACGGGAAGACCGTCGAGCCCCTGTTCTGCCGCGGGGGATGCGTCATGGGGCCGGCCTTCGACGGCCCGGGCACCTTCCTCGAGAGGCGGGAGGCGGTGATAGCCTGGGCCTCGGCCGCGCGGCCCGCGCCTCCGGGGCCGCCCGGAGAGGTGCCCCACCGCGCGGAGTTCGTGAACGACCAGAGGAAGCTGGAGGACGTGACCGAGAGCCAGGTGAACAGGGTCTTCGAGCGCACCGGGAAGCTCAACCCGGTCTTCCAGCTGAACTGCGGCGCCTGCGGCTACGCCTCCTGCTGGGACAACGCGGCGGCCGTCATCCGGGGCATGGCGGAGCCGGAGATGTGCATCCCCTACATGAAGCGTCTCGCGCAGCAGCGCACGGACCAGATAATGGAGACCAGCCCCAACGGCATCGTGGTCCTGGACGCCGAGCTGTGCATGATCAAGATGAACACGGCCTTCCAGAAGATGTTCATGTGCAACAGCGGCATCCTGGGGAGGCGCATATCGTATCTGGTGAACTCCGAAGGCTTCGAGAAGCTCCAGGAGGGGGACACCGACAAGTTCGAGTCCATCAAGTCCAAGTACGGCATCCGCTACCACGAGATCCTCTACACGATCCGCGAGGCACGCCAGTACGTGGGCATCTACGCTGACATCTCCAAGATCCGCTTCGACTCCGGCCAGCTGGACGTCATAAAGTCCCAGACCCTCATGCACGCGAGGGAGTTTCTGGAGCACCAGGTCCGCTTCGCCCAGGAGATGGCGCACTTCCTGGGGAAAAGCGCCGCCCAGAGCGAGGAGATAGCCCGCCGCATCATAGCCCTCTACGACACGGAGGAGCCGGAGGGGGGGGAGCGCAGGTGAACTTCTTCTCCGACACCCTCTGCCAGAGGACGAAGGAAGGCCACCTCGTCTGCGGGGATACCTTCCAGATAGCGAGGACTCAGTCCGGGACCGTCTGCGTCATCTGCGACGGGGTCGGTTCCGGGGTGTACGCGAACATCTCCGCGGTCACCTGCGCGAGCAGGCTCATGGAGCTCTGGCGGTGCGGGGTTTCCGTCCGGGCCGCCTCCGAGATGGTGGCGAGCTCCATGCACCGGGCCCGCACCGAGGACATCCCCTTTTCGGCCTTCGTGGCGGCGGCGGTGCTCCCGGACGGCCAGTTCCTCTGCTACACCTACGAGGCCCCGGATCCCGTCCTCGTCCACGGCGGATCGGCCGCGGTGCTGGTGCCCCGCTTCTACACCGCGGGATTCGAGGTAATAGGCGAGGCGAGGGGGGTCATGGGCGAGGGGGACGCGCTGGTCATGTTCTCCGACGGGGTGAGCCAGGCCGGCATGGGCTGCGGCTACGACTTCGGCATAGGATCCGAGACCGTGGCTGCCTTCATAAACCAGTCGCTCGCGGCGAGGGAGCCCCTCCCCGCCATCCCCGAGAAGGTGGCGGACATGTGCCGCGCGGCCTCCCAGGGCCGCCACGCGGACGACACCACTCTCGCCATGCTCGAGTGCCGGAGGGCACGCGAGCTGACCCTCCTCACCGGCCCCCCCTCCAAGCCCGGCATGGACAGGAGCTACGCTGAGGAATTCATGTCCAAGCCCGGCATGAAGGTGGCATGCGGCTCCACCACCGCCGAGATCCTCGCGCGGGAGCTGGACTGCCGCGTGGAGATGAGCGTGCCCGGCGGCTCCTTGGGGGAGCCCCCGGAGTACTTCATCGACGGCATAGACCTGGCCACCGAGGGCGCGGTCACGCTCAACCAGGCCTACAACATCCTGGACGTGCCCGCAGGCGAGCTCACCGGCAACTCGGCGGTGGAGCGGCTGTGCCTGATGCTCAGGAGTGCCGACGTGGTGCATCTCATGATAGGGAACGCCATGAACGTCGCCCACGAGGATCTCCTCTTCCGCCAGATAGGGGTGCGCATCAGGCGGACCACCATAAGCCTCATAGCGGAGACACTGAGGCGCATGGGCAAGCTCGTGACCGAGAAGCACTTCTGAACCGCCGCCCCCGCCCCGCCGGAAGCGGGGACCGTCCTGTCCCCCCCCGCCGGATCACGGGAGCCCGGCCGCGCCCCCTTCCCGACTGCGGCGGCCAGGTCAGTCGAAACTCCACACCTCTGTGTAGGCGGGCCTGATGACCGTCCCGCCGGAAGCGTCCACGAAGCCCCACCTGCCGTTCAGCATCACCGCCGCCAGGCCGCCCGAGAACGGGAAGACCTTCTCGAAGCGGGGCGCGACTGCCCAGTTCCCCTTCATGTCGATGAAGCCCCACACGCCCCCCTCCCGGGCGGCCGCCCGGCCCTCGGAGAACGGGAGGAGCATGTCGAACGAGGGGTCCACCAGCCAGGAGCCGCGGGTGTTCACGAAGCCCCACCTTCGCCCCTGCCTGGCTATGGCCCTGCCGCCGCGGAACTCCATCGCCTGGGAGAACCTGGGCGCTATGACCGCTATTCCCGAGCGGTTCACGTATCCCCACCGACCGCCCTCCCTCACGGCGGCGAGGTTTTCGGAGAACGGCTTCACGGAGTCGAAGCGGGGGCCCACGGCCCACTTGCCCGCAGTGTTCAGGAATCCCCATCTCCCGTTCAGCCTGGCGCCCGCCAGGCCCTCCGAGAAGTCCTCCGCCCCCTCCATGGAGGGGAGCACCACCTCCCGGCCGGAGGCGTCTATGAACCCCCACTTCTCCCTGGCCCTGATCCTGGCCAGCCCTCCCGAGAAGTGCGAGGCGTAGGAGTAGCGGAAGGGCACTGCGGTCTTCCCAGTCCTGTCCACGAAGCCCATCCTGCGGCCCATGCTCGCCCTGGCCAGGCCTTCGGAAAAACCCCAGGCCTTGTCGAAGGCGGGCAGTATCACCCAGTCCCCGTCGGTGTTCACGTACCCTGTCTTCCCGTCTATCTCGGCCGCCGCCAGCCCCTCGTGGAAGTCGTCGGCGTCCGTGAACCTGGGCTCGGATACGACCGTTCCCCGGCGGCTTATGAACCCCCACTTGCCCTTCAGGAATATCCTCGCGTAGCCCTCCCTGAATCCCGAGATGTAGGCGTACCGGGGCGTGGCCACCCAGGACCCGTTGCGTCCCACAAGCCCCCAGGCGTTGGTCTTGGCCGGGGCGGTCGGCGGGGGGGGCTGGACCTCCTGGGTGGCCAGAACGGGGGCGGACAGGCACAGGGCGAGGGCCAGGGCCGGGGCGGCCAGGCGCGGTGAACCTTTCGGAGCCATTGAACATTCCTCCGCGTGCCCCCGCGGCCGAGGCCGAGGGGCGGTAAACTCCGGACGCGGGACGGCCGCCGGCCCGTCCAGCTCCCGTCCGCAGGCTTCCCGGGCCGATGCGGCGCGATTGTCGGCGGCCCAGAGAACTTCACCTCTCCCCGGACCTCTTCATGACCCTGCCCGGAGCCCGGGTCAGGAGGTCAGGCGCGCCTTCGGGAGCGGGCGGGGGAGGCCTGCCCGGCTTCCGTCCGGCGCGGGAGCCGAGAGCCGCGGTGCCGTCCGGCGCGGGCGCGGGAGCCGAAATGCCCGGTGCCGTCCGGAGAGGCCGGGGCAGCCGAGATCCGTAAAGCCTCAAGAACGGGAAACAGGCGGGAGGGACGCAAGCGTTCCGGCGGGCCGCGCGAGCTGGCCGCCTTGTCCTAAGAGCCGGGGAAGCGTTGGCCGCTGATGCCAGCCGGACAGGCCGGGCACCGAACTCCCGACCGGCGGATCAGACGCTTCCTGCCTCCGGCTGGTCTGCTTCCGGCAGCCGCCGAGGAACCCTTCGGCTGCCGTCACTGTTCCCGCAGGCATTATAACCCGGACCTGCCCACAGGTCCTCGGAGCCCGTCTCGGAAGACGGGAAACCTGCACGTGCCGGTCGGAGGCGATCGCCGGGCGGACCGGACTCATACATTATAAACCTGACGGGCGTTCCTGTCCCGATTCGACAGCGGGCGGCTCCGGCGGCAGTGCCGCCTGAGAGGGGCGGACAGGCCGGGGGGCCGTCCGAGCCTTCGGTTCTGCCTCCCGGATTCTCGTGACCGGCAGTCCGGAAGAGTGTGGGGCCGAACTTTGATTCGACTGCAAAAACCCCTCCCCTTCCAACGTGAGGGTGAACGTTATGAGTTTTCGGAATGAAACTCCCTGGGTTTTAGCCAAATTCTCGCCAATTCGAGCTTCCCTTGCGCACGCACAATGGTCTACAAAAGGCCAAAGGAGGGCTTTTTGCAGTGGAATCAACTTTCCGACATTTTTAGAACGAGCAGCTCCGGCTTTCGGCCCCGTGAAGATCCGAAATCTCTAAAATTCCGGATCGAGTCCGGATGAGGTCCGACGATTAGGCAAGCCAAAGGGCTACGGTATAACAAATAGCTAAATTTATGTAATTTGACGGCAATTATAGAATCTGATGTTCCGCATCCGTTCATGAGGGCCGACAGCGGCGGCATGATAGCGCACGACCGCTTCATGCCGCAATCGAAATCACTTCATATCGGTATATGGCGCTATGCCCAGATGCGGATACCTTCAGCCTTACTGTCCCATAAAGCGGGGACGCCGGTGATTTTCGGGATTCGGTTACGGGCCGTCAACAGCCTGCTGCCGCTTCCGCCGCCGCTTATGTTCTCGGGATTTTCCGAGAAAGGGGGCATGCCCCCCGTGAATAGAAACGCCGTTCACTGCGGAGGCGTCGTCGGATGTCCTGCAGAACCGGTGCCTGAAACGGATACGGCATTTCTTGAGCCGCGGCGGGAGCGCCTGCATCGCCGACGGCGGCATATGCCTGCTTCAGTTTGGAACGATACGGCCGCCCATTGCGAGAATAACGGGTCAACCCGGCCATGAAATCGTCCGCACGAAATGCCGGTGAAGATCGCCAGGTCTAATTCGCGCCTCCTGTCCTCGCCCGGAATCCCTCTTCGTGGACCGGATCTGTACTCTGAAGAAACAGCCTTGACATCTTATTCCGGCAATAATACAATTATTGTTGTCTGCACAGTGTGTGCCAGTTTTTTTCCGTCCTGCCTTGCCGCTTCTCCGGTTCAACTTTTATACGGGGAAGCTGTGTCATCCACGTTGTTCTGTTCGGGTAAAATTTAAAACTGCAATCATTTCAGTGCGGTAAATTGTTTTCGAATATTGTTGGCAACCATAGAGGTCCGGACACGGAAAAAGACTATGGGCAAGAACAGAATACAGGCTCGAAAAATTTGGACATCGGTACGCAATCTTTTGAAATTATCATAAACAATAATAATGTTTATGTCGATAAGACAGATAAGATCACAGCTATCCTAAATAATCAGATAACCATAGGTAAAACCTAGACTTGAACACTATAAAATCGGCTATTTCAAAACAAACCCACCCTCTCCGGCCCCCCCCCGGCCTCCACCCGAGGATCTCCTCTGGGACCCACCGGACCTCTCCCGCCCCCTCCCAAACTCCTATCCCAAGACAACCAGTGCCACCCATCATGATAACGCTGGTTTTCTATGTTTGGGCATCACTCAATCTTCAGCCAGACAACTTTCCTCTACCTCCAGCCATTCTGCCATCTGCTATCGCTAGATAACACATCTCT
>JAISEQ010000300.1 GCA_031264045.1 Deltaproteobacteria bacterium | reverse complement strand
GGAGGCTGTCCGGGGGCAGGCGAAAGCGGCCCGAGATCTGGGGGGGGGGGAGGCGGTCTTGCGCGTGAACGGAGACTAAAATGATCCTGGATTCATCCAGCCAAGCTGATGGTCAAGACCCCAAATCAACGGACATACTTTACAACAGACTTGGCATCACTACGCTGGGTGGATCCCATGCCATAGGTTTCGAATCAGAGATAGGCATGTGCCCTAAAATTTTGTTGAGAAGACACATTTTGAGACTTGAAAATAAAGGAAGACAAGGTAAATCATAAAGTTTCTCCAAGATGTCGCGTTGAAGTAGGCTGACTGACAGCAGAAACCCAGAGACACCGCTTCCGAATGAGGACGCGGCTGGATCGAGCCCAGCTTTATTCCCATTAAACTCCGCCTGCGCATTTTGAAACCCGAGGACGGTCGATGAAGCTGGTACTTAAAGACTGACAGGTCAACCCAGATCCTAAAGGAAATCCGGTCAAGCTGAAGTTCAAACCACAATCCAATAGCGGGCGGCTGAAACCGAAGCTCAAGAGTTGCCAGTCTTCCATCGGTCGGGTCAGACATCTGTCTGCCTTTTCTCTCGGAGGATACCCGCATTAACGTTCCACTGGACGGCCATCGGATGGACGCCCTGCCCTCTGGAGCTCAGTTCGGGCTCCTCGTAGCTGATTGAGTTTTACCGACCGGGGGCGGTGGCTGAGCAGGCATCGGCGACCTCTTCCCGGTCGGGACGATGGCTGAGCGGACATCCTCGCCCCGCTTTTCCCGACCGGGGCGGCCCGATGTGCCCCGGAGAAATCCTGCAGTTTATCATTATTATAAGTTATGCCTTCCGTCTCCCGCCTGCAACGGGATTCTGAATGAGTCAGATGTCCGCTCCAGTGCCGTATTCCAGCAGGAATGAAACTCGGGAGCTTCCGCTCCGAACCGTTCAAGACGACTGGGGCGCGTGGGCCGCCTGCCCACGTCCTCCGGCAGGGAGGATTCGTCCGGTTTGACCGAGGATCGCCGACAGACTGGCCCAGCTTTCCGGACCTCCTGCTTTATTAACTTTGTCTGATCATTCCGGCGCGGTTCATGGGCTCCGCCGGTTTGGCCCGCCACATGCCATGCCCGACGACTCCGGGTTCCCGTAAGTTCTCCCCGCCCGCTCATGGGGCACGAGAGCGGATGCCGGGCAGGGAAATGGAGCCGCTGCCGCTGTTGCAGTGCATCTCCGACCGAGCGGGTCCGGGCCTTGCCGGAGGGGAGCTCGGAGTTCTTCCGGGACCCGGACAGCTCCGCCCCGGCGGATCCGGGCGTCAGCACCTCCGGGCCTTTCTTCCGCAGGACGTCCGCGCTCCGCGCCTTTCCTCCGCAGGGCATCCGCGACCGGTGCCGGGGCCGCGTGTCAACCTCCGGATACCAGGTCCGGGGCCGGCGAAAGAAAAGCCGGTGCGCACCCGGCGGGGGGGCTTGACAGGGCTCACGACCGTGCTTACCTATGGATAAGCTGCTTGCAGTCGTCGTACAGTCCAACGTTAGCCGTTTGTCATGATCCTCCTTATCTAGAAGGGCGGGTTCCTCCGGGCCGGGAGCGCAAGTTCCCGGCCCGGGGTTCCCCCGATGCCCGGCTCGCGCGACTGCCTCTGACTGCCTCAGATGCCCTTTTCGGGAGGTCCCGCCCTGGTGCCCGTCCCCGAATTCAGACCATGGGCCCGCTTCCGACCGACCGTGCCCTCCTCTCGGCCCGTCTCAGGTCCGGAGGTTCCCCGATCCGGTCCCGATCCCCCTCCGTTTTCCGAACCCGGGCGCCGGGAGGGCTCCTGCGGTTTCGGACGGCCGCCGGAAACTGGCGGTGTCGGCAGGTTCCCCGGTTCCTCTTCGGGATGGGCCAGGATTTTTTTTCCCGCGCCTCATTTTCTTGTTGACAAATCTTCCGGCAGCAGCTAATATGCTTCCGAACTTAATGCGGCGACCTCACGGGAGGCACCGAAGCTTCAAAGGGTAGACCCGACCCTCTTGATCTGGGCACCTCACGTGGTGTCCAAGGCTTATGCAGGCCGCTCGCAGGCTGGAAGCCTCAGGCGGCCCCGTCAGGGGATACCGGCCGCACAGCCGGACTTATGAACTGAAATAGCCCCCCTGCGCCCCTCCGGCCCTCACGGGTCGGTTGCCCGGACCCCCGGATACCATGCGGGGGGCCCGGTCCGTTTATCTGTGTTTCGCTCCCTTCCCCCCTTCCCTGCCTCGGGGCAGGCGTGCGGCGCACAGCCGGCCGCAGGGCCCGACATCCACCCTCCACGCCGCCCTCCCGGCTTTGACGCCGGGCGGAGCCGCTTCCCATGGTAGAAGACTCAATGCACAGCTGACCCTCCAGACCCGCCTTCAGCCGCCCCAGGCCCCTGTCGTCCTGCCTAACGCCATCTGCCAGGCCATTAACGCACCCTTTACCCTCCGGCCCCGAGCCAGCCGCTCCGTCCGTTCCCGCTTCCCCCCGTTCCGCGGGACCGCGCTCCTCGGTGCCTGTCCGTATCACGGCCGCAGGGCCGTGCCATCCGCTTGCGGAGGCCCCGTTCCGCCCTGCCCCCCCGCAGACCCCAGCTCCGCCCGTTTCATTTCGGAGCTTACGGCCCCCGTGGATTTCCCGGGATGCCCGCACCCTTCCGATCGGGGCTCCGGTGCCTGCCCGCCTCCCCGGCCCTTCGAGCTTCCGGCGGCTTTCCGCCTTTCCGGGGCTCCAGCTTACCCGCACTCCCTGATCTTCCGGGCGTCCGCCTTCGGCGCTCACGCCCTACGGGGCACCGGCCCCGGGCCCGACAGCCGGGTAATTCCCGGCGCGTTCGCACCGGCCCCGCCCTTTTCAGGCCCGCTGTTGCCCCATGCCCTAGCCCCGCCCGGGTCATCGCACGAAATTTCCGTCCGGAGACGCCGCTTGACCCGGTTCCCCTGACGTGCGCCGCGTGACGCCGCCCGTCTCCCCGCAGCCGCACGTCCGCTTACGCCTGCGGTCGCACTGGGGATCTGCCGTCCAGGCATAAGAGCCCAGCCGATCCTTCGCGTTTTTCCGCGCCCGCCGGATTCAGGCGCTACCGAAGCGATCCCGCCGGAGGGCGGAGCGTTCCCCCAGTAACGGCCCCCGCCTCCGGAACGGGCGCGGTTGCTTCGCGCTTCCCGCGATGCCCGGAACCTGTCGGCGGCGCACGTGCCCTTTCGGTGCCCTCACGGCAACGAAGGCGAACGGTGGACCGGTGTCCGCGCGTGCCTGGGAAAGGCCGGGGGAGGGGGAAGCGACTCCCGCTGCGTACCGGAGCGGAGGCTCCGGCGTGTCTTCCTGATGCTTCCGCCGCCCGATGCGATGCCCTTTTGTCATCTAAGCCGGGATTTAATGATTCCCAATCATGTTCATTTAGTTCCAATATATCCCACTTTTCACCTTTTAAGCTTAATTATACCGCAGATATGCTCTATTACATACTGCAGGTACCAAGTGATCTCTTCAGCATGTCAAATTTCGAGACAGACCCATCCATGACGGTCGAGAACCCTTCCACGCCGTTGCCCGTCACCACCAAGAGGAGGAGGCGCGATGAGCTCCCCCTCCCGTCCGCCGCGCCGGATCGTGAAACGGCCCTTCGCGGCGGGGCCCCGGCCGGCTGCGGCCTGGTGTCGGCAGACGAGATAGTCGCAGGCGAAGCCCCCGGCAACGGCTTCCCCCCACCTCCCGCCTCCGGAACCGGTAACGTCAGAGCATCCCGCGCCGCCTACCTTGCCAGCACCTCCTCCGGGGACGGCGGCGGCTCCCGTGACCTCGACCGGGCATACGGGGCACCCTCTTCCGCTGACGGCTCCTGTGAGTCCCCCTCCCCGGGCGGCGGCCAGGAGGCCTACGCCCAGGAGGGTGACGACGCCTCCCCTCCGGACGGCGCTGCCCGCGGCGCTTCCCCGGTCGATGGCCTGCCTGAAATAATGCTCACCCCCAGCCAGACGCTGGCGTTCACGGACGGCTCGCCGGCGGACTGGCGGGGGCGGCTCTTCGAGATGGCCGCGGGCCGCGAGGATCCGTCCGACACGTCCGCCCTGGTGGCGTTTGCTGATCTTACCCCCTCGGCCCGGTTCTGGAAGGGCTTCGCCGAGTCCTTCATATCGTCGCTGTGCAGGCTCCCCGAGGACATGGGTCCCCTGCAGGCCACCCCCCCCTCCCCCGAGGAGCTGGATCGCCTGGCCTCCGGGGCGCCGCCCATGCCCGGCGGGGAATACCTTTCCGCCGAGGCGCTCCTGACCGTGTGGGCCGCGCTCACGGCATGGACCGTGCAGGGGCTCGCCGGGCGCACCGTCCCGGAGTTCCTGTCCGCCAAGGCCCCACGCTGGAGGCGGGTGGGCAGGGTCACCTTCCACCTCGCCGAGAACAAGATGGACGAGGAGAGGCCCTTCGGCTTCCTGGCCACCTACGTGAGCTCGCTCACGGCCGAAGGCCGCGACCGCCACCAGAAGCTCCGGATGGCGCTCTCCCAGCACGCCACCGCCCAGGACAAGCAGGCGCTGATAAGCCTCCTCTCGCCCGTTAAGAGCGCCTCGGAGACCCTCCCCTGGGTCCGCGAGCTGGAGACCACCGGCGGCCTGTTCCATTCCCAGCGCTGGACCGTGCCCCAGGCCCACAGGTTCCTGAAGGACATCCCCGTCCTGGAGGAGGCGGGCCTTTCGGTACGCATCCCGGACTGGTGGCGCAGGAAGCCCGAGGTGAGGGTCAAGATTCTGGTCGGCCAGAACAAGGCCCCGGTCTTCGGCCTGAACAGCCTCCTGGACTGGGACGTGCAGCTTGCCGTGGGCGACGAGAGCCTTTCCCCCGCGGAGGTTGAGCAGCTCCTCTCCGCCTCCGCCACTGGCGATCTCGTCTTCTTTAAGGGCCGCTGGGTCGAGGCCAACCGCGAGCAGCTGGCCCAGGCCCTGGACTTCTGGGGCGAGGCGCGGGCAGCCGGCGAGACTGGCATCACCTTCCTCCAGGCGATGCGCTTCCTCTCCGGCATGCCCCAGGCTCCCGGGGAGCAGAGCCCCTCGGGGCTCCCGGACACCGGAGACTGGGTGAAGCCCGAGCCCGGAGAGGCCCTGAAGCAGATCCTGAACCGCCTGAGGTGCCCCGAGGCCGCCGCGGCGCCGCCCGACCTGACCGCCGAGCTCAGGCCCTACCAACTGGTGGGGCTGAGCTGGCTCTCGCTCGTGACAGGTCTTGGCCTTGGCGCCTGCCTGGCGGACGACATGGGCCTGGGGAAGACCATCCAGGTCCTGGCGCTCCTTCTTAAGGACCGCGCGGACCGTGCCCTCGCCGGGGGGGCGCCCTCCCTCCCGTTCAGGACCGGAGGCAGTGGCAAGGACCCCAAACCCCAGGCACCACCCGCCGCGGACGCGGGCGTCGCGCCATCCGGAAACGGGAGGGCTCCGGCGAAGCACGCCTCCGGAAAGCCCTCCGCGCGGCCCCGCGAGGTGGAGGTGGCGAACCCCGGCGGCCCGCCTAGCCTTCTCGTCGCGCCCGCCTCGCTCATCGCCAACTGGAAGTCCGAGGTGCAGCGCTTCTCGCCCACACTGAAACTCAACATCTACCACCCCTCCGAGACCCCCAAGGACGTGATGTCCCGCTGGGACGCCGCGCCCGGCTCCGTCTGCCGGGACTGCGACATCGTGGTCACGAGCTACGCGCTTCTGGCCCGCCGCATAGAGCTCTTCGAGGATCTGGACTTCAGGATGGTCATTCTGGACGAGGCGCAGGCCATCAAGAACCCCGGCACCGCCCAGAGCAGGGCGGTGCGGAAGATCCGCTCCCAGGCTCGGCTCGCCCTGACCGGCACACCCATAGAGAACAGGCTTCTGGATCTCTGGAGCCTCTTCGACTTCCTGAACCCCGGCCTTCTCGGGAGCTACACGAAGTTCACCGAGGTGGTGGCCGAACTGGAGAACCGCAAGGAGGACCAGTACGGCCCCCTCCGGCGCCTGGTCGCCCCCTACCTCCTCCGGCGGCTGAAGAGCGACACTCGGATCATAGCCGATCTCCCTGACAAGGCCGAGACCAGCCTGTACTGCCATCTCACCAAAGAGCAGGCCGGGCTCTACTCCCAGGTGGTGGACACCCTCCACAGGGAGCTCAAGTCCTTCGACGGCCGCGGCACCGGCGGCATGAAGCGCCGGGGGCTCGTGCTCCAGAGCCTCATGAGGCTGAAGCAGCTCATAAACCACCCCGCCCACATGACGGGCGACATGGACTGGGATCCGGCGAGGAGCGGAAAGTTCCAGCGCGTCTTCGAGCTCGCCCGCGACATGCGCGAGCGCCAGGACCGCCTCCTCGTCTTCACCCAGTACCAGGAGATAATCCAGCCGCTCATGGACCACCTGTCCCTTGCCTTCGGCCGGCCTGGGCTCTGCCTCCACGGCGGCACCCCGGTCAAGGCCCGCAGGACGCTCGTCGACCGCTTCCAGGAGTCCGACGGGCCCCCCTTCTTCATACTGTCCCTGAAGGCCGGAGGCACGGGGCTTAACCTCACCGCCGCCGGCCAGGTCATCCACTTCGACCGCTGGTGGAACCCTGCGGTGGAGGACCAGGCCACGGACCGGGCCTACCGCATCGGCCAGAAGAAGAACGTTCTGGTCCACAAGTGCGTCACCCGCGGCACCCTGGAGGAGCGCATAGACGCCCTCCTCCACGACAAGCGCCAGGTGGCGGGCGAGATCCTCTCCGGAAGCGGCGAGATGAACTTCGCCGAAATGGACGACGACCAGCTCATGGATCTCGTGAGCCTGGACATCGACCGGGCCGTGCTCTCCTCCTACGAGGGCTCCTCCCCCTCGCGGACGAAGGCCGCCGGGGCCGAAGCTGTCAGGCGCAAGGCGGGTTCCGCCGGCGGCATCTCCGTTTAGTCTCCCCGGCTCCGGGCCTCCCCCGCGCCTTCCGGCCATCCCGAGCCAGCAGCCCCTCATCTCCGCCCGGTGGCTCCGGGGCACTCATGCCCCCCGGATCTCCGCGGGCCGCGCATGTCCCCTCCCTCCCGCGCCGGAAGTCGGCCGGGCGCCTTTCCCCTCAGCCCCTCACGCCGCCGTTGCGGCGTGGGCCTTCCCCGCCCTGCCCAGAACAACGCGGGCGCAGAACTTCCCTGCGGTAACACAGGCCAGCGGGCGTCCAGCCGTCTCCCGCGGGGTCGATGGTTCCCGCGGAAGCCTTCACGGAGCTCCCATGTGGCGACGCCATTTCCACAGCCATAGCATGTTCACGAGGCCCAGCGCGAGCCAGAAGCGGGCCACGGTCCGCAGGTCCACGGCCAAGTACGAGAAGACCATCGAGACCTTCAACCCCATCAGCATCAAGGGCAGGCTCATAGCCTCCACCTTCTGGGGCAAGCGCTGGTGCGAACACTTCGAGGCCATGGCGGATCTCTCCAACCGCCTCCCCAGGGGGCGCACCTACGCCCGCAACGGCTCCATCATGCACCTGGAGCTCGGGCCGGGGATAATCCACGCCCTGGTGGCGGGCTCCGACGTATACGAGGTGGACATCAGGATAAAGCCGCTGGACCCAGTGCGCTGGGAAGAGATAAAGCACCAGTGCCACGGCAAGATCTCCAACATGTTTGACCTCCTCCGGGGCCACTTCTCCAAGGAGGTCATGGAGGTGGTCTGCGACAGGACCAACGGCCTCTTCCCCCGCCAGGACGAGATAGACTACAAGTGCTCCTGCCCGGACTGGGCCGTGCTGTGCAAGCACGTGGCCGCCGTCTTCTACGGCATCGGCAACCGCCTGGACACCTCCCCGGAGCTCATCTTCACGCTCCGCCAGGTGGACCCCCTGGAGCTCATGACCATCAAGGCCGGCGAGATAGGGCGCTTCACGGACGGGGGCGCGGTCGATGAGATCGTGGAGGGGCTCCTCGGGGACATCTTCGGTATAGTCCTCCACCCCGACACGCCACCCCCGCCCGCCCCGGGCGGGACCCCCGGGGCCGCCCCCTCCCCTCCCGCCGGAGTTCAAGGCGGGACTCCCGCCGAGGGCACCGCGAAGTTCCGGGAC
>JAISEQ010000252.1 GCA_031264045.1 Deltaproteobacteria bacterium | reverse complement strand
TTGCCCCAGACTGAACTTCACATGCGCCAAGCCAGAGTTCCATCGCATCTGGCGTGAGCTCCGTCGCGCTTGGCATTAGCTGCCTTCCATCATGCCCGAACTCCGCAATGCCGAGTCTGCAGCCACGGACGGTGTCACCGCAGTGTCACCGCAGCCACGGACAGGCACACCCTCCGAAACGTCAAACTGACAGCCAATTAATTATTATTGTTAATGTTTTTGATGTTTAAGTAGATTGTTGGGAATCATTTTTTATAATTTATCATAAATGGTTCCAACCGCGTTTCCCGGCCAGAAACTCCCGGTGAGCCTGAAAAAATCCGACTTTGCCATTCCTCCTCCGGCGTCCGGCAGTGCCGCCGTTGGGGGTGCCTTGCGTCACCTTTTTCGCGCGGCACCGTTGCGGACGGCAGGGCATCGGCAAGGCGTCATCTTCAGATGCCGCCTTCCGCTCGGACCCGGAAGCCCGGCAGGAGGCCGCCTTACGGCGATTCTTCCCGTCTGGACCCCGGTTTTTCAAAGTCGCAGGCTCTTGACCTCTGACAAGAAATTGTTGCCAGGCTGCCAGATCGGTGTTATAAAAACCCATCTGAACTGTTTCCGACTGTCTTGTTCCGTTAGCCTCTCCGGACGGCTTTTTTGCCGCAGGCCCCGCCCGATTTCCTGAGCCGTGTCCTCTGCGTTTCATGCGATCCGATTTCTTGCGTTTTGAACGTTCTTGTAAGATACCAACTTATCGACTTACTGATGTCGATAGTCCGGTATCCGAAATCTTTCCATGCTTGTCTGCGCGATCGATGCGGTTATTTGGCAGTTTCCGTTGGACGCGATGCCCGGCTCCCTTTCTGGCCTGAATGCCTGCCCAAACTGTTTCTCAAGCCCGTGCCGGTCCGGATTCCCCTTCACGCCGGGCGCTCTTCGTCTCCCGGTTCGCCGGAAGCTTCTGACGCACCTAAAAGGTAACACCGATGGCGGCAGCGGATCTGGTACGCCGGAACCCCAAATGCCCGTTCGTCATGCACGTGAGCGTGCTGGATACCGCCTCGGTCCCGATCTGCGACTTTTTCAATGTCATCAGGTCCATTTCCGTCGAGAACCGATCTCGCGTATACCAGGCCGCCGCGGTGGCCCTGGTCGAGTCCGATCCCCCGTTCTTCAAGCCGTTCACGTTGGGGTTTGCGGAGTTCCGGCCCTGGCAACTCCGCGATGCGCCTCCAGCCTCCCTCGAGGCGGAGTGCGACTGGCCTTACCTCGCCTCGCTGGAGTCGTCCCGCGATGCCAAGGTCATTGTGACCCTGGGCCGGCGCGACGAGCTGATCCTGAGGCAGCTCCTGCCCGTCAGGATCGAGCCGTTCTGGGACTGGCGCGGCCTGGGCCCTCTCGTTGACTCCCTGGCCTTTCATGCCCGCAATGCCGCCCCGGCCGTCCTCGCGGACGTGATGAGGGGCATGCTCTCCGGTTCCGCCGACGTTCCCGGAGAGCCATGGGACGTCTTTCCCGCCGCCTGGGAAACGGTGCGGCGCAGGGAGATATTCCTGGAAGGCGTCCCGGGGCCCGTGCCGACCGAGCCCTGCGACGTCCTGAGGCCCGCGGCGCTGGCGACCCGCAACTCCGGGACGGTCCTGGACATGGGGCTCCTTCTGGCCTCCCTGTTGGACGGTCAAGGGGTGAACACCTTCCTCGTCTTCACGGAGGAGCGTCTCTACCTCGGCGTCTGGCTGGCGGCCCGGATGTTCAACGCCGCCTGGACGGAAGATCTCCTGACGCTCCACAGGTGCATCAAGCGCGGGGACGTCGCTATCGTGGATCTCGCCTTCGTCGGCCCGCCCAATGCCGTCCCGGAGCTTTCCAAGGCCATGATTCTCTCTGAGAAGAGCATTCGGGACGCTTCATTCAAAGGTATTCTCGATATCGGCCGCGCCTTCCACGAGCGCGATGGACGCATGAAGCGCCGCTGTCCTGCGGACGTCCGGCTACTCTTCCGCTACCCCCCCGAGCTCCTGCTCCCCCCGGCGCGGGAGGCGGATCGCGGCGTCCCGGACGCCATGGCACCGCCCCCGCCCATGCCAGAGCCTGGGCAGGGCAAGGCCGAGGGGGTCCCAGGCGGCCCGTACGAGCTCGCGCCTCCTTCGGCCGGTCCGCCAACCCGCCAAGCCGCGCCAGCGTCTCCGCCCGCCTCTTCGGTCTCCGGGCTTCCGGAGGCTCCAGACTGGCAGGACTGTTTTCCGGACGAGGACTTCGGCTTTCCGCCCGCAGGCAACGGCCACCAGTCTCCTGACACGTCACGGCCAGAGTGGTTCGAGTTCCCGGGTTCGCCGCCCTCATACTACCCCGGAGATTCCGGCCCCTACTGGTTCGAGACTCCCGTCGCCCTGTACGGACAGCTTCCCTATGAGCCGTGGCTCGGGCATCATGCCCCGCCGGGGGAGTCCGCGGGCGCCGGTCCTGGTCCTGCCGCGAGCGGTTTCGTTGGCGAGGATCCAGCAGGCATCGGGCCTGGACCTTCAGACGACCGGCATGTCGGCGGGGAGGCGGATGAGGCGGGGGACGATTACTGGGACGAGTACGGTTCCGAGGAAACTGGAGACGGCGGAGACGGTCCCGGATATGTACCGGTCCTGGACGAGGATACCTACCCAGAGCCCGGGCCTGCCGAGAGGCGGGGCAGGATAGGCGTCTGGATGGGGAAACTCCTGGACACCACGCTCAGGAACAGCCTCCTGAACTACCGCCCCGGGGGGAAGAGCCTGGAGCTCGCGGTCTTCAGCCCCCTCTGGCTGGAGGACAGCCTTTACGAGAAGAAGAAGTTCAAGATCGTCTCCGGCCCTGAACTGCTGGACCGCCGCCGGGAGTTTATGACCCTCCAGGACGGGAGCCCCCGCGACCCGCGCGAGGCGCTCCTGTGCCTCTCCGAGGACGTCTGCCGCGAGAGGAAGCTGTTGGCGGAGCACCGGCCCCCGGACATGGAAAAGAGGCTTCTCGCCATGTACCGCCAGGCCAGGCTCGATCTGCAGGAGGGCGGAGCGAACACGCTGTTCCTCACCCTCTTCCGGATCAGGTACAGGCCGCTCAGATCCGAGGCCTTCTGCGAGGCGCCGCTCGTGCTGGTCCCGGTGAGTCTCGAACGGGCGAAGGCAGGGGGAGCGTGGAGGCTGTCCGCGCTGGAGGACGAGCCGACCGTGAACCTCACGCTCCTGGAGATCCTGAGGCAGGACTTCCGGATGACCGGCCTGGACGAGTTCGCGGAACGGATGCCCCGCAACCTGGACGGCCCCGACCTCGTGAGGGTCGCCGCCCGCGCCGAGCGCGAGATCCGGCTCTCCGGGCGCAGGGGCTGGCGGCTTCTGTACCGGGAGAGCCTCGGGCACTTCTCCTTCGCGAAACACCTCATGTGGAAGGATCTCAAGGAGCTCAAGCGGCTCAAAAGTTTCGCCTCCCCGGTCGCCCTCGCGCTCGCGGGCGATGGCCCCTTCCGGGAGGCCGATGAGGGTTCCGCCCCTCCGCTCACCCCCGCCGCCCTCGACGAGCGGCTCGACCCTGCGCTCGACTTCTGCCCGCTTCCAGCGGACTCCTCGCAGCTCGCGGCCGTCCGCCGCTCCGCCGACGGCGGGTCCTTCGTGCTCATCGGCCCGCCGGGGACAGGCAAGAGCCAGACCATCGCGAACATCATCGCCCAGGCGCTCGCGGACGGGAAAAGCGTCCTTTTTGTGGCAGAGAAGGCCGCGGCATTGAACGTCGTGCATCGCCGTCTGAAGGACGCGGGGCTGGAGCGCTTCTGCCTAGAGCTCCACTCCAACAGGACCGGCAAAAAGGATGTGGCCGCGCGGCTCAAGGAAAGCCTCGGCGTGGAGCCGGACTTCGCACCTCGCGCGGGTGACTGGAAGTCCCTCTCCGAACGCGTCCGTTACGCCGCCATCCACCTTGATTTTTATGTTTCCGAGCTCCACGGAGGGCATCCCTCGGGGCTGGATCCGTATACGGCCATGGAGGCTCTCATGGCCGACTCCGACTCGCCAGAGATCTCGCTCGAACGCCCGGCGCCGGGCGGAGGGAGAGGAGCCTCGGAAGGCTCTGCGGCGGACCGTCAAAACGCCGCGGCAGGCCCTGACAGTTCCGAGGCAAGCCCTGACGGCTCCGGGGCAAGCCCTGACGGCTCCGGGGCAAGCCGTAAGGGCGCGGGGACGCAGCCAGCGAGCTTTCCATTCGGGAGTCCCGAGGAGATCGAGGCCGCCAAGGAGGCCTTAGAGCATGCCTCAAGGCTTCTGGAGCCGGTTCGCGATCTTGTGAGGACGCCTTTCCTGTCGGGGGAAATCCTCGGCTGGACGTCCGACAGGATGCGCGAGCTCAAGGAAGCCGCGGAGTCTGTCCTCGGACTCGCGGCAAGGTTCAGGGCGTACGATGCGGCGCTCGCGACGTACGGGCTACACGTCGAGGACGGCGCCCTCGAGGACACCTACAGGCTGAAAGAGCTGAGACGCCTC
>JAISEQ010000172.1 GCA_031264045.1 Deltaproteobacteria bacterium | reverse complement strand
AGCCATAACCCCGGAATGCGTGACAGGATACCTCCATAAATGTTCCAGGCACCCTCCTGAAGTTGCCGTGGCGGAGGACTCCCTCTTTAGCTGACATAGTAAGCCTCTGACCAGAGACTATCTTTGGAGTCTTTACACCGTAATGCTGACTATAAATAAAATTTGTTGAAAAACACCTGAATAGTTACCTTTTCGTCCAGATCGTGTTTGATTCTATCGACATCGATGATGTTCCTGAGGCCGTCAAACTCATACCGGGATGCTGTGTAGTCAAGCATAATCGTTGCCGATATCGGTGTTATCTTAGGGAGGTGAATGGATACGGGAAACCGAACTAGTCGCTTGCCAAAATCCTAGAGACGTTTGCGGTGGAACAACGCCAGATTTATCTGGATCGGTCAGGTTCATCGAAGACCGGCTCGCTTCAGGAAGCGGGTGGTTGACCCGTTGAGCGGTCAGCAACCAACCAGACGAATGGTCTTGCCTTCACGTACCACGGTATCCCATGTGATTTTTTCACTCCACGGTTTCTTTAAATCCCTGTCGAAGACAACCAGCCAGCCAGCGGAGGAACTGCATCTGTCCATATATCCCGACAGTTGTTCAAGGCTGTTTTCTAGGCTCTGAACGCCCTTGATCTTCAGTTCAACAGGGTATCGGATGTCTTTGTAGATTACGCATATGTCGACCCTTGTCTTCCCCAGCGCGTATTCCCTCAGGACTTGCGCCCCGCCATTCGCGACCCTCTGCAGAAAGGCGAACAGTACGATGTGGGGGTAGCTTTCCCTGGCGAATCCGGTCATATTCCCACTGATTGTGTCAAGAAATCCGCGCTGGATTTGTTCATTGTAACTGGCCCCGAAACTGCCAAGTACCTGGGCGATCCTTTCATCAACGAGGTTTTGCAGGTCATCGACGAGGCTTAGCGTGGAGCCGCCTTCGGTTTTTGACTTTTCGTTGGCATCGCTGTTTTCACGCCAATAGACTTGGAAGGCCTTGAGAAGCCCGTCCATGTCGAGCCTTGTCCCGTCCATCCACCTGCCGGCCAGGGTCAGAGGCATTTCGCTCTGGATCTCCCTGGACATGGCCCTGGCGATCAGTTCTCCGTAGATGGGGTTTGAAGGGCGTAAGGATACGGTGACGTCGGAGTCGGTCTTCAGGAGCCCCAGGTCAATGACATATCCTATGTCGTCCAAAACGTCCTTCGGTAGGGAGTCGGCCCCGGCAATGACGGGTTCGATGACTTTTCTGACCCTCGGTTCCTTGAGACGTTCCATTAGGGAGTCAAGATGGGTCGCGCCGCTCAACATCATGTCATATGCCGCAAGGTCGATGTCAGCTGCAGTGACGTGTCTGGAGAAGTCGTTTTTGATCCGTTTCGATATCACGTCTTTGGCCAGGGCGTTGACCAGCCAAGGCTGTCCTTCGGTCCAGTGCCATGCCCGGTAGACGGCTTCGGGCTCGAACACCTGTCCTGTATCAGCCGTATGTTGGCCGTAGAGTGTCTCGATTTCCTCCCTGGTGAAGTCGGTCAGGGACAGCGACTTCTCTTTCACGTTGAAAGGGCTGGCCAGTCCAGTGGACTTCTCGACTGGCCTGACCGTGTAAAGATAGTCCCTAATGTCACGCATTCCAACGAGGGCCAATGATCTTGGGAACCTGGCGGCCGGTTCATCAGAACGATAGAGATAGCCGTCCCTGATTTGCACCAGGAATTTGATTAGAGGTTCATCCCGGAGACAGTCGGCTTCGTCAAAGAAGATAACCAGATCCCTGTTCAGAGCCTGACACAGGTCATTCAACATTAACCGAACTTTGGTGCCGGCTTTGGCCATGTAAGGTTCGGTATCGAAGGAGAAAGCCAGCTTCCGGATCTCGTCCACCTTGGATAGCCGAAGCCCGGCGTCTATCTGGTCAACGATTTGGCCCATTGCCTTTTCGTCATCGGCGGTATCCCTTAAGTAAGCCAGAGAGCAGTTGACGGCGTAATATCGGCCATCGGAGTTAATCCTGTCGGTTAAGGCGGTCAAGCACGTGGTTTTCCCGGACTGTCGTGGCGCGTGGATGATGAAATAAAATTTTCCGTCTATCATGTCGCTTATGTCCGGAATACGAGGGACGGCGGGAATCATGTAGTGTTCCAAGGGATTGCAGACTCCTGCGGTGTTGAATCGTCTTGTCGGTTCTGTGGTCATGGCTACTCCAAAAAGGATACGATGACTTCAGGTTTTATAGCCACGTGCCGATCCTGCTTCACGGCAACGGCAGGACATCGCAAAAGCAACGGGGCAATGGAAACAGTCAGAAGGGCGGCTGAAGCAGAGCGGACTGGTCAGGAGCATCGGGTCAGGTCCTTTATGGCTATGAGTAGTATATGATTATGAATCAAAGAAAGCAAGTCAAACTTCCTATAACGGCCAGAAGTGCTCCCGAAGAGAAGGGGCTTCTACGGGAAGCTTGCAGAATGTTAAAAAGTCTTTACCTGACAACAGTGGAAAGGAATGGCATACAGCATAAAGCTAAAACAGTCATGACGTCACTTCATATCGAATACCAGTGTTTGTTGGAAGCATACTTTAACTTCCATGCGGTTCTGTAAGAAATTTTTGTAACAGCCTGCTAGGGAACAGAAAAACTACTATTCCAATGCTGTCTTTGGACTCTTTCATGATACCTATCGCTTGTGTGGACAGCTGGATGATGTTGACCTGCTTCATCTTTTCAGCGGGAATCTTCCAGACGGCGTCCTCAAGGTAGATTTCCGTTCATTCAGCGTATCGTCTCAGCTCTCCGGTCCTGATAAAGATGTTAGGGGACGTTTATAATAATCGTTCACCACCTTCCTGGTTGCATTGCCCCCTCCTACCGGCTTCCTCGCCCCCGCCTTGCGCCCAGCGGGCCCATGTCTCGGAGATACGGTTACGGCTTTCCAGGGCAGGCGCAGTACCCTTTACCTTCGGAACCTGCCAGGACCTACCATTGAAAGAGGCCAGAGAGAAGCTTGTGGACGGGATGAGGCTTCTGGGGAGGTATATCCTGTATGCACGATGAGTCAGAAGTGCCCAAATGTCCAGAGAGGCTAGGGCACTCTAGGCCCACCATTGATCGGGGTACCCCGAAGGGAGAGAACTGGCTGAAAACTCCGTGCTCGGGAATGTTTCCGGATCGCGTACCGAACCGCCGCTCCGGCTGCCGCCTGGAGACTTTTCCTGCCGACTTCTCCGGACAGGCAGGACCTGGCAGGGTTTCCGGCCCGGCGTCCGGTGTTGGCCCGCCTTTGTCCGGGAGTCCCCATCCCTTCCAGGGTCCAGGAGGTCCGTCCGTCCTGACCGCCAGGCGATGCCGGTCCCCGGCCGCGCGCCGGCGGACCGTCTCGTCCGGGATACGCGACCGAGTGCCGGTCAGCTCAGGGTGTACTCCCTTACGAGCGTGTGGACGGCGCCCTCCGGACGCAGGACGGAGCTGTAGAGGCCGAAGTGCCGGACCATGAAGATCCCCCTGGGCCTTATGGACCAGGGCTCCGCAGGGGGCTTGGGATCATTGGGCCTGAGCCTGGCGAGCGTCAGGTGCGGCGCGAAGACGGCCCTGTCCGCCTTAAAGTCCATGTCCAGCTGCCCGACGGCCCTGTCCACCTTCATCTTGAGCGCCGTGAGCTCCGGGGAGGGCCCCAGGCCCGCCCAGAGGACGGTCGTCCGCCGTTTCTTGAAGACCCCCAAAGGTGCGAGCCTCAGGGGGAAGTCAGGCGGGCCGGAGGCCGAGGCGAGGGCCTCCTCCACTTCGCCGATCCGGGAGCCCGGGACGTCTCCAAGGAAGCGGAGCGTGAGGTGGAGGCTCCCGGGAAGCAGTTTCAGGAGCTGGCCGTGTCCGGACAGGGCCCGCTTTACGGTCCGGAAGGCCTGGTCAGGCAGCTGCACGGCCACGAACAGCCTCAGTGCGCTCCCGGCGTCGGGGTCGGTCTGCGTCTCTGTCATGAATCCTGGTCCGCGGGTTGGCATTGGCTCCGGGCGCCTGCGGCCGGAATCGGCAAGGCAGGGGGCTGGAGGGGCCGGGGACGGCCCGGAGGCCGGGTTTGGGCGGCTGACGGACGGGAGAATGATAACGGATCCGGCGTCTTCCTGCGACCGTTTCCTCGGGACGGCCGGGGCGTAGTTCCCGGGCGTCCCGTGAGGCATGCCGGGGCGGGGAAAGACGGGCCGTTTGCCCCCGGCGGCCCCCGCAAACCCGCATGACGCCCGGTGAAGCTAAAAAAGCTTGAATTTGCGCCAGTAAAAACAGACAATTGAACTGTCCAGTTACTCTGACGGACCGGCTGCGGGCCGCCAGTCATCCCGCCCGTCCCGGCGGAGCCTCCCCCCAGCAGGCCGCGGAGATGCCCCCGGAGCACCCCGACACGCGAGACCCTTATGCAAACCACCTTCGTCCTAGAGGAGCTGGCCCGCCTCACCTCCTACAGCAAGCGGACCATACGCTACTACGTCCAGCTGGGCCTGGTGGACAGGCCCATCGGCGAGGGGAGGGGATCCCACTACAACACCGATCACCTGAGGGAGCTTCTGGACATACGGAAGCTCACCGAGAACGGGCTTTCCCTTGAGGCCGTTAAGCACCACCTGCTCCAGGAGAGCCTCGGCTTAAGGGGAGGTGGCGTCAGGAAGCCCGGCACCGTCCTGGTGCAGAGCAGGGTGTGCCTGGCTCCCGGCCTGGATCTCCTGGTGACTCCCGAGGAGTCCGCCCTCTCCCCCGACGACATCCGCTCTCTCATAAGGAGCTTTCTCGAGACGACTAAGAAGTTCCCCGTCCCGCCCCCCTCCCCGCGTCGGCAACGGGAACTCCTGTCCCTTTCGGGCGTGCCTCCTGCCGCGCGGAAGGGCGGCGTGGCCTCCTTCCCCCCGGAAGGGCCCCCCGACGGGAGCCGCAGGAACTAGGGGGCTCCCTGGAAAACTAGGGGGATCCCTGACCGGAGAGGCGGGAGCCCCCTGCGGTTCCTCCCCGGGAGGGGCTGCGGGTCAGCATACGCCCAGCGCCGCATCCGTCTTCTTGAAAAGCTGACCGCCGTATGGTAGCTTATCCCCGCCCTTCCGGGCATCCAGACCGGGGCGGTTAACTCAGCGGCTAGAGTGCCGGTTTTACACGCCGGGAGTCAAAGGTTCGAATCCTTTACCGCCCACCACTTCATTGTCCGAACAAGACCGTGAAAACCCGAAAGCCTTGATATATAAGCCTTTCGGGTTTTTGTTTTGGAGAAGGCAAGTCCCCGAAAGTCCGCCTAATACCGTTGACAGCCCGGAGGTTTTACGGTATTTTTTACGGTATCAACAGCCGGTTAGGAGGCGGTACCGTAATGGCCCTGAAAGACCTGGAAATCAAGAACCTCAAGCCACCAGAGAAGGCTCAGAAGCTTTATGACGGTGGAGGACTGTTCCTCTTCCTCGCGACCAACGGGCTTAAATCCTGGAGGTACGAGTACGCTTTCCAGGGAAGGCGTAGTACCTTGACGTTCGGAACCTACCCGGACCTGTCCTTGAAAGAGGCCCGAGAGAGGCTTGTGGACGCGAAGAAGCTTTTGAGGCAGAGGACAGCCCCAGCGCTTCGGGGAAAGGCCGCCCGGCAGTCTGGTGAGACAGCAGGCCCTGAAACCTTCGGGACCGTGGCCTTGGAGTGGTTCGAGAGGAAAAAGCCCGGTAAAAAGGAGAGTTATACCAGCAAAATCTTAGGCCGCCTGGAAAAGGAACTCCTTCCCTTCCTGCGAGACAGGCCCATAGCCGACATCAAGCCTCCGGAACTGTTGGAGGCCCTCAGAAGAATCGAGTCCAGGGGAGCTGTAGATACCGCTCATAGGTGCTTACAGTATTCGGGTCAGATTTTCCGCTACGCAGTATCCACAGGGAGGGTTCCCCACGACATCTCGGCAGACCTCAAAGGCGCTCTGAGTCCTGCCGTCCATTCCCATTTCTCCTCCTTGACGGAGCCAAAACAGATAGGCGAGCTTCTCAGGGCCATTGACGCTTATACCGGAAACCCTATTGTGAAGCTGGCCCTGCGGATGGCTCCCTATGTTTTTGTAAGGCCAGGAGAGTTGAGACACGCGGAATGGGCGGAAATCGACCTTGAGGCCGCTACCTGGAAGATCCCCGCCGAGAAGATGAAGATGAAGCAGGTCCACATCGTCCCGCTGTCCACGCAGGTTATAGGCGTCCTTGGAGAGCTTCGGCCCTACACGGGCAAAGGCCGTTACCTTTTCCCGAGCATGAGAACAGGCGACAGGCCCATTTCAGACATGACCCTGCTTGCCGGGTTAAGGCGGTTAGGTTTCTCCAGGGAGGAGATGACAGTACACGGCTTCAGATCAATTGCCTCGACCTTGCTTAACGAGCAAGGCTACAACAGGGACTGGATTGAAAGGCAGCTGGCGCATAGCGAGCGAGGTATCCGCGCGGCTTACAACTATGCGGACTTTCTGCCGAATCGCAGGACAATGATGCAGGAGTGGGCGGATTATCTAGACACGTTACTGTAAGATTTTACAATATATGCTAACATGACATCCTTCGATCTCAAATGGATACAAAAAATGCGTATCCGTTCAGGGGAGGCAAGGAGGATGGCAGGGGGGCACCCCCTCCGGAGCGTCACCCGGAGCCAAGCCCACCGGAAGACCCCGGGCATCCGTTCCCAGGGTTGCAGGCAACAGCGGCTTCACGGGCCGTCGTGGCGGCGCAGAGGCTCAAAGGAAGACTTGCTTCACCCCTTGGATTAAGGTTATTCTGAAAATGGAGGTGTCTATGACAACCATCGAGCAGAGTCTAGAGATACCGGAAGATCGGCATTTGCGCCTGGACGTGCTCCTTCCCGAGGGATTTCCGCCCGGTCAAGCCAAGGTCCTTATCTACATTTCTCCGGATGTTGAATCGGAGCCCCTCGTGCCCCTTTCGGAACTGGCTGGTTGCTTGAAAGACAGCCCGATTTTCGCGGGAGATCCGATGGAGGTTCAGCGCAAGATACGGTCAGATGTCTGGTAAGTGGGTACTGGATACTAACATCATAATCGGCTACATCAATGGAACTGAAGCTTCCACCCATTTGATCGATGAACGGAGTGAGGTGGAGTTGTGCGTCAGCGTGATCACCAGGGTGGAGCTTTTTTCTTTTCACGCTCTCCCCACAGATAACGAAAGGCGCATCCAGCGATTTCTTCGGCATGTAACGATGGTAGGGTTTGATGAAAATGTGGAGAAAGCTACCACCGCCATACGCCGCGTAACCAAACTCAAACTGCCCGATGCCGTCATCGCAGGCACGGCGGTGGCACTTAATGCGCCTCTGTTGACCTTCGGCCGTCGTCTGGCTTCTCTATGCTGGCCGGGCCTGAGAATCGTCATCCCCGTTTGAAGCTGTAAAATATCCACCCTGAAATCTTCAAGAGGACAGGATCTCACTCCTCCGTAAACGGATACGGGAAAGTCATCGTTCTTACCCGGGGAGATCCCTAGGCGGCCATCGGAACATCCGGTTAAAACGAAGCTAGCCTCGGGTCCGGCGGCAGGTGCGGCGGCAACGCCGCCTTGAACTGGGGGAAGTCAGCAGAGGCCATGGTAACAGGGCCAACACTGGGAAGGGCCGAACGTCAAGCAGTTCATCTCTCTCATGACGGATGGAAGCCATGCGTGGAAAGCAGAATACCGATATGGGCTGACCCTGGGAGGGTAGGATAAGGTACGAGAGTACCAGGGGAGCGTTGAGCGTGGTTTTCGTGAAGAGGAAAGGGATGAGGAATGTCAAAGTTCTATGTTTGACGAACCGCCGTATGCCGAACGGCACGTCCATTGGGGGTGTGGGAGGGGGCAGCCCTCTACCCGATTGTCCGAGCCTAACGGGCGGGCGGGAGGCGGCTGGAAACGGAAGGCGGACTTGACGCCATGTGTGTCGGAGACCTCGGGAGGGCGCTCCCGCATCGGCGGACAGTCCGGCGAGCCCCTCCCCGCTCCCAGCCGGATCGGCGGGAAGGGCGGGAGATACCGGCTCAGGGCCGGGGCAGGGCGGACCGGCCTTCGCATATGTCCCGTGCCCCGGGCGTCCGGGGGTTTCCCCTTCGCGGGGCTGCCCGGCCGCGTCTCGGAAGGTATGCCTTCCGGAGGGCGGGCGAAGACGCTCCGTACGTGCCTTTCAGGCCACAGGGTCCTGGCATGCGGAACCCGGCCGGAAGGAAGCCTCACGGCGCTAATCCGTATGGCGAACGACCTCTCCCGAGAGAGGCACCGGGTGACGCTTAAGGCCGCGCTCGGGGATGCCTGCGGGATACGGCCTGAAGTCCGGTAACCCTCAAAGAAACTGCCGAAGGTTTCCTGCGGGGCGGACGGCACCTGCGGTCCGGCGTAAATTAGACGTGTGTCGTGAAATCCTCCGCTACCGTCCGGGGGAGGCGCGGGGTTCCCCGTGACCCTCGGGGGATCTTGCCAGCGGAAAGGGTCTTTTCGCAAGGAATTTTGGAGTTCTCCGGTCAGGTTCCGGCCGGCGTAGGGAGTCCGGCCGGAGAGTCGCGGGGCGCCGGCGCGGCAGGCGGGAACGCCGCGGTCGTGCGGCGGGAAGGGAGGCGTCCCGTCGCGGGCGGGGCGGTGTCCGGGGAAGCCCGGGACCGGGGCGGCGGGGAACGGCGCGTGCGGGACAGGGGAGGCGGGGTATAGGGCTAAATGATGCCGGAAGGCCACGACGGCGGTGGAATCGCTACGGCAACAATCCCTCGGGACAGCGCAGGGGACGCCCGGTTGAGTTTTCCCGTCCGGGCCGTGGCTGGAACAGTAGCCCTTCCGTACCGGTCATGACGGGGAAGGCGGGGCAGGACTAATCGCATGTCGTGCTCCTGTCGAGAGGCCATACCAGTTCCGGCAGTTGAGGCCGGGGATGCGGCGGAATTGAAGAAAAACAGTGCATTCGGGCGGGACTTCCCTTACCATATAAATGGCTCCCGCCTCTCGGGAAGCCAGTTGCGGCCAGTTGGCTGCAATGTTGCATGGGAAATGGCCGTGAGCCTTTCGTCCACCTCTAGCCTCAGCTCCCGGAGCCTTCAGTCATGTTCAAACACCTTAACCGCAAGAGGACCTGTCCCGGTTTCACCCTCGTAGAGCTCCTTGTGGTGGTCGGGGTCATCGGAGTCCTTTCCGCCATAGCCATCCCGCAGTATGCCCGATACAGGCGCGGCGCCCAGGACGCCTCCGCGAAAGAGGCCGCCCACAGCGTTGCCGTCGCCGAGGAAGCCTTCTTCATGTTCCAGAGCAAGTACACGCCCAGCTATTCGAGCCTAGTGGCAGACGGCGGACTCATAATAGACTACAACGTCCTGTACGGGCCCATCATCGTCACGATCATTACGGACCCCCCCAGCTACTCCTTCACGATTAACCACAGGTCCGTGAACTCCAAGACTTTCACCTACGCCAGCGAAGGGGCGGCCACCCTGCTGGAGTCCGGGTCCAGGGTGATCACGAACGATCCGACCGTGCCGTAGGCAGGCCCGGCGGCCCCGAGAGTGCCCCTTGAGCGGCTCTGCGGGCGGCCTTCCGGGGATCCGGCGGCCCTTGCGGCCCGGAACCCCCCGGCCGGTGACCCGCTCACGGGCAGTTCCGCGATCCTTTCTGACTCCCTTCAGCCCTCCTGGTCCCCTTTCCGGCCCCTGACGCGGTCGCGTTTCCGGACTTCGCCCCGGCCCGACCTGCCTCCGGGCCGGTATCCCGCAGGCCACTCCCGGCCCGCTCCGGGCATGGATCCTTCCGCCGCCGCTCGGCCTCCTCCGGCCCCGGATTTCCCCGGCCACCTCCGGGCGGCAATCTTTCCGCCCTCCTCTCCCCCTTCAAGGCCGATATCCTCACCGGACGCCTCCCGGAGACGGAAGGGTTCCTTCCTGTTCTTCCGGAAAGTAGCGGCGCGGCGTACGGAAAGAAACGGCGCGGCATAATTCCGAAGACAGGTGCCCCCCCCGAGGGCACTCAGGCCGGGTGCCGCTTCCGGGCGGCCCAAGACCGTCCGGGAGCCGCAGCCGATTGCGGGAATTGCCGAGAGGGGAAAGTTTTTGTATACCTGAAATTAAGTTTTACATCCGTCCGAACGGGAACTTCACGGCCGGCGGCAGGCTGGCCCGGGTCAGCCCCCACTCTGTCCCGAAATCATCCTTCAGTGCCGGATTTCATGTTCCCGCACGCGAGCGCCCCGCGCCCGCTCCTGGTCGTTCGATTCCCTTCGCCCCATACCGTCCGTCGTGACTCCCCCCCGTCCCCCCGGCATGAATGCTCCCGACCGTCCGCCCTGCCCCCCTTCAGTTTCCCCGGCATGAATGCTCCCGGCCGTCCACTCTCCGCCACCCCCCTGACCGTCCGTCCGTCCTGCCTCCCTTCAGTTCCCCCGGCATGGATGCTCCCTGCCATCCGTCCTCCTCCCCCCTGGCCGTCCGTCCTCCTCCCCCCTGGCCGTCCGTACTCCTCCCCCCTGGCCGTCCGTACTCCGGCATTCCGCTGCTCCGGCACGAAGGCTACCTGCCGTCCCCCCCTCCCTCCCAAGGTCCGGGAGGTTCCCTGAGCCGCGTCCGCCGCCCGTTTCTCCTGAATCTCTTCTGTCCTGCCGGCCCGCCGTCCCGCGGCGCGGATCTGCCGTTCCTTCTCCTTTCTGACCACGTCACGGTGCATTTCTTTCGCGTCATCTCCTAACGGCGCAGAGCTTCTTCCGCGGATGCCCCGAAGCCTGTCGCGCCCGGACTTCCGCCCGCTCCCCCGCCCGGTGACGCCGGATATTTCGGAGGACCTTGCGAGCCGGCGCGGGAAAGACCGATTCAGACTTTTTCATCATGCAGCCCTTCAGACTGGCCATTGTGAAATTTCATGCGGCTGATACATTTCATTTCGCTGAAATCGGGATCATCTGGAATATCAAGCTCAGTCAGGCTTCCGGCCACACGGTCCACCGTCTCCGGGCCGCGTTCCGGGGGTTCGCTTCCCGGCTTCCGCCCCTTGCAGGCCGCCCGGACCGGAGTGTATAATCGCATGGACGGATCCCCCGCCGCCTTTGACTTTTCCTCCGTCCCGGCATTGTCTTCATCCTGGCCGGGCGGACGCCGCATGACCCCTTGAGGGCGCGACCGGGGGAGCCCGTCCGCGAGGGGTAGGCTTTTGGAGGACCGGCGCATATTCGCCGTGGGGGACATTCACGGCTGCAGGCAGAAGCTCGAAAGGCTTCTGGACAAGCTCGACTGGCATCCGGAGAACTCCGAGAAGCTCGTGTTCCTGGGGGACTACATCGACAGGGGGCCGGACAGCTTCGGGGTGGTGGAGATAGTCCGTGAACTTAAGGAGCACTGGCCCGGGGAGGTCACCACCCTCAAGGGCAACCACGAGCAGATGTTCATAAACTTCATAACTGGACAGGACGACATCTCGCTGGAGCACAACGGCACCGCCTTCACCATGAGGAGCTACGACCGCAACAGCCCCTTCCCTCCCTCCCACTTCCGCTTCTATCTGAATCTTGAACTCTACCACGAGACCGACAGCTACATATTCGTGCATGCGGGCCTCCGCCCCGGAGTGCCCCTGGCCAGGCAGTCGGAGGACGACTGCCTGTGGATCAGAAACGAGTTCCTGGAGAGCGAGTACGACTTCGGAAAGACGGTCGTCTTCGGCCACACTCCCTTCAGGGAGCCCTTCCTGCTGCCCGGACGCGCCGGCCTGGACACGGGGGCAGTGTTCGGGGGCCCCCTCACCTGCATGGAGCTTCTTTCGGGGAGGCTCATCACCGTCTGAATCCCCCGCGGGCCGCGGGGCCCTGTCCTGGGGTTCGGCCGCCCCCCGCCCCGCCCTCGGCAGCCTGTCGGCCGCACGCCATCCGGTCCGGCCTCCGGACCGTCGGCAGGCCGCTTCCGCCCGGGGTCCTCATCGTCCTTCCGGACTTCGTCCATGATCCGGACCGGCCGAAGGTCGGCACCGGAAGCCGCCCCGGCCCTCCCGTCAGCCCGGACAGCACGCGATGTCCCCGCCTCTCCCGTCAGCCCGGACAGCCCGCGATGTCCCCGCCTCTCCCGTCAGCCCGGACAGCCCGCGATGTCCCCGCCTCTCCCGTCAGCCCGGACAGCCCGCGATGTCCCCGACCTTCCCGACCGCCGGGACGCCTGAACCGGCCCCGGCGTTACTCCCCGGCTCCGGACCCTGCCCTCCGCCTCCCCGGTTCCCCGGAATTTCGGACACCGGGACCCTTCCGTTCCCCCATGCCGGGCGTTCCTGGCCCCGGCCGGACTCCCCCGGCCTCAGGATCCCCCCGGATCCCGGGAAGCCCCTCTCCGGGACCAGGTTTCCGGGCCCCCCGGAGACCGCCCGCCCGGATCCCCCGCCCCGCGCCCTCCGGCTCCGCCCGGTCGGGCTCTCCGGCCGCACGAGGCGTCCCGCCGCGGCTTTTCGGGGCCGCACGCGAGGAGACACCCATGACCTGCGCGACAGCCTGCCCCGCCCGCCCGGCCCGCTTCCTCGGGGCCGTCGGACCGCGATCCTGCGGGGCGCCGTCCGGTTTCCGCACGGGACGCTCCCCCCATCCCGCTCCGGACCCGGACGCCGATCCGGTTCCGGGCCCCGCCCGGCGGGGCCGCAGGCCACCCCGTCCCGGCAGGCCTCCGGCGGGCGCCGCCCTGGCGGCATTCGCGCTCGCCTTCCTGTCAGCGTTCCTCCTGTCGGCGGGCGACGCGCCGGCCCAGGCGCCGGGGGCCGGCAGGCCGGCGCGCCCAGGGAGGCTCTCGGGCCTGGAGAAGCAGCATCTCCTGGCCATCGCGGCCGAACCGGTCGCGGCCATAAGGGAGGGCCGGGAGCCCAGGGCGCCCCAGGTCACGGGGACGCTGGCCGCCCCGCTCCCCCTCGCGGTGTCCCTTTACCTGGACGGGAAGCTCATAGCCCGCCACTGGGAGATCCAGAGGCCCGGACCGCTCGCCTCGTCCGCCATCATCCTGGCGGCCCAGGCGCTTTCCCAGCCAAGGTGGGGAGCGGCCCCGCAGTCCACGGACATCCCGAGGGTGAAGTGCGGGATACTGGTCATGCACGGCTTCGTGGAGATAAAGGACGACACCGAGCTCCCCGCCGGGCACGGGGCAGTGATCATGAACGGCTTCAGGGAGGGGCTGGCCGGTCCCATGGACGTGGATCCGGAGGCCGGGGCCTCGGCCATACTCTCGTTCGCCTCCGAGATGGCTGGCATGCGGCCGGGCGGATGGATGGTTCCGGGCAGCACCCTCTTCGCCTCCCCGGCAGACGAGGCGCGGGAGTAGGCGCCGGATGGCCATCGTGTCCCCGAAACGGCTCTCGGCGAAGCATTTCTTCGCCGATCTGCACATACACTCGCGCTTTTCCAGAGCCACGGCCAGGACGCTCGCCCCGGAGACGCTGGCCGTGTCCGCCGCGGCCAAGGGTCTGGATCTGGTGGGCACGGGGGATCTGACCCACCCCGAGTGGCTGAACGAGCTGGACGCCAAGCTGGAGACGGCGGCCGGGGGTTTCTACCGGCTCAAAAGGGAGGTCCTGGACACGGCGCTCTCGCGCCCGGCCGGCGCCGGGGGCGCTCGCGGGCCCGTCCTGGATCCCGGCGGCCCTCCCGGGGGCGTGAGGGGCATCCGGGGGCTTTCCGCGAGCGGCCGGGCGGGCTCCACGCTCTTCACCCCCACCGGCGAGATCAGCTGCATCTACAAGCAGGGGGGAAGGACCCGCAAGATCCACCTGGTAGTGTGGTGCCCGACCCTGGACGGCGCCAGGAAGGTGAGCGTCCGCCTTGGCGGGCTGGGGAACGTGCGCTCCGACGGCCGGCCCATCCTGGGGCTCAGCGCCAGGGACGCGACGGCGGCGGTCCTGGACGCGGATCCCGACGCGAGGGTGATACCCGCCCACGTCTGGACCCCGTGGTTCTCGCTGTTCGGCTCCATGAGCGGCTTCGACGACCCCGACGAGTGCTTCGGCGATCTCTCGGGCGAGATTACCGCCCTGGAGACCGGGCTCTCGTCGGATCCCTGGATGAACCGCCTGGTCTCCCGCCTGGACCGGTATGCCCTGGTCAGCTCCTCCGACGCCCACAGCCCGGACAAGCTGGGACGGGAGGCGACCGCCATATCGGGCCCGCCGGACGTCCGCGCCCTCCGTTCCGCCATCCTGGGGGGGCCGGAGCTTCTGGGCACCGTGGAGTTCTTCCCAGAAGAGGGCAAGTACCACCTGGACGGGCACTCCTCCTGCGGCCCGGCCATGACACCGGAGGAGACCGGGAAGCTCAAGGGCATATGCCCGGTCTGCGGGAAGCCCCTCACAGTGGGCGTGCTGAACCGCGTGATGGAGCTGGCCGACCGCCGGAGCCCTCCGGACGGGAGCCTGAAGCCCGACTGGCACATACTCCCCCTCCGCGAGATCATAGGGCAGTGCCTGGGCCGGGGTCCGGACACCGTGGGTGTGCGGGACGCGGAGGCGAAGCTCCTGAACGCCTTCGGCAGCGAGTACCGCATCCTCCTGGAAACACCCGCCTCCGATCTGGCGCTCGCCGCGGGCGAGCTCATGGGACTGGCCGTCACCCGCATGCGCGAGGGCAAGGTCACCGCGAAGGGCGGCTACGACGGGGTCTTCGGCACCGTCGAGGCGGTGAGCGAGGAGGACCGCAGGGAGGCGGGCGGCTCGGGCACGCTCTTCGGAACCGTCCCCAGGGGCCGCAGGCCGATCCGCAGGAATCCGGAGCCCCGGACTTCCGTGCCGGCTCCCGGGACTCCGGAAGTCGCGCCGGGCCCGGCCGGCGGGAAGCCGGCGGGGCGTCCCCCGGGCGGGGCCGGCAAGGACGGCGGGCCGTCGGTTCACGGGAGAGGGGACCGCGGAGGGGACATCGGCCGGCCTCCCGTTTCCGGAGGTGCTGAGGTCCGGACGGCCCTGCCGGTTCGCGAGGACATCTTCCCCGACCGTCCCCCGCTCCTGCCGGGGTTCGCTCCGTCCGCGCATGATGCCGGGGCACGGGCGGCCCATGATGCCGGGGCACGGACGGCCCATGAGGCCGGGGCACGGGCGGGGTACGGGGCGCCTCACGGCCCGGACGAGATGCCCGGCGGCGAGAGCCCTCCGCTCATCCTGTGCCTCCCCCTGTTTCCCGACGGCGGCGACGGGCCCGTGCCGCCGCTCGAGATCAGGCCCAACCATACCATGCGGCCCCTGTTCGCCACGGATTCCGGCCCGGAGCCCGCGCCCGGTCCGGAGCGGGGCCAGTTGAGGCAGACCCGCCGTCCCCGGCCCGCGCATCCCTTCCAGCCTCCGCTTCCCCGCCCGAGCTCAAGGGCCTTCGGGACCGTGCAGCCCCCCGAACGCGAGACGCGGCTCTTCAAGCCCCTCGCAGGCGCCGACTCCGCGTCCGGCTCCTCCGGGAGCGTCCTGTCCCCCCCGGCTTCCTCCGGGCAGGGCGCGGGACTCGGCCCCCCAGGAGGGACGGCGGTCGGGAGCGGGTATCTGGACGGCCTGAACGAGGCGCAGCTCTCGTGCGCGACCTTCGGCGGCAACTCCCTTCTGGTGGCGGCGGGTCCTGGTTCCGGAAAGACCAGGGTGCTTCTCGCCCGCGCCCTGTGGCTTCTGGACCGCGGGCTGGCCGGTCCGGACGGGATGCTCCTCACGACCTTCACCAGGAAGGCGGCGCAGACCCTTTCGGAGAGGCTCGCCCAGGCATCGGGCGCGGGGGAGGCCCCCAGGGTGGGGACGCTCCACTCGCTCGCGCTGGACATGTTGAGGCGGGGGGGAATCGACCCCCGCCTGGCCCCCGAGGAGGCCAGGGAGGAGATGGCGGCCGAGGCGGCCAAGGGGTGCGGGATCTCGGCCAAGAACCTGCTCGCCTTCGTGAGCCGCGCGAAGAACCTTGAGATCCCGCTGGACGCCCCGGTCCCGGGAGGCCCGGCTGGGTCCGGCTCCGCCGGAAGCCGCCTGAATCCTTCGGGTCCCGCGTTTTCCGGAAGTTCCGCGTGTTCAGGAAGTGCCGCGTATTCCGGTAGCCCCGGAGCAACGGGAGCGCCCGGAAGCTCCGCAGGCCCCGGCTGCTCCCGGACGGCGGGCGGCCCGGAAGGAGCGGAGGGGCAGGGGGCCGCCATGGCGGCGATCCGCTACGGGGACGCCATGAAGTCCGCGGGGTTCATGGATTTCGACGATCTGATCACCGAGGCGCTGGCCCTGGACGCCGCAGGCTTCCGTTCCGGCTTCAGGGCGGTGCTGGCCGACGAGGCGCAGGATCTTTCGCCGCTGGAGTACCGCTTCCTGGAGGCCCTTGCCAGGGAAGCGAGCCTTACGGCCATAGGGGATCCGGCGCAGTCCATCTACGGCTTCCGGGGGGCGCTCCCGTCCCTGAGCGCCGCCCTCATGCGCGGCCGGCCCGATCTGGCCGTGGCGTCCCTGAAGCTCAACTACCGCTGCACGCCGGTCATAAGCGCCGCCTCCGAGCTCTTCCGGGTCCAGGACGGCACTGAGCGCTTCTCGGCGGTGCCCGGCCGCGGGCGGCGCATCGTGCGCGCCCAGCTGGACAGCCCGCTCACGGAGGCGATCTACATCGCCCGTTCGATAAAGGAGCACCTGGGAGGCCTGCTTCCGGGGGGATCGGCCCGCTCCGGGGGGGACGCCCTGGACGGTCTCACCCTGGGCGACGTCGCCGTCATCTACCGTCTCAGGGTCCAGGGCCAGGAGCTTCTGAAGACCCTGCTGGACGAGGGCCTCCCCTGCCAGATCTCAGGCGACGACGGGGAGGGTGCCCAGGACGGGCTGGACCTGAAGGCCGAGAAGGTGAGCCTTCTGACCATCCACGCGGCCAAGGGCCTGGAGTTCCGGCTTGTCTTCGTGGCCGGTCTGGACGAGGGGCTCTTCCCTTACGCGCCCCCGTCCGACGGCGCTCCGGGATACGGCCGTGCGGAAGAGGAGGAGAGGCTCTTCTACGTGGCCCTGACCCGGGCTCGCGAGCTCGTGTACCTGACGCGGGTCCGACGCCGCCGCATTCACGGCAGGATGCTGAGCGGCAGGCCTTCGCCCTTCTGGGACAGGATTCCTGCGGAGGCGGCGAGGGACGTCACCGCCCGCACGGTCCTCGCCCCCCGTCCCGCCCCCCTTTTCTAGGGGGAGGGACGCAGCGGGCAGCGGAGGAGCCGGAAAGGTCTCGGGAGAGGCGTTCCGGCGCGGGGACCGCGCTCTTCGGCCGGGGACTCCGGGACGGGCCCGCACGCGGAAGCTGCCGCTGTTCCGTCCTGACTCCGGATCGGGCCGCACGGACATGGACGGCCGGCATCCTGAGACCGGATGTCCCCACATCAGCAGGAGAAAATTTTCTGGATTCGCAGGAGATAATTTTAGGGATCCGCAGGGGGAAACTTCGGGGATCCGCAGGGGGAAACTTGATTCCACTGCGAAAACCTCTCGTTTGACTTTTCAGAGGCCAAAGTGCTTAGGCAAGGGTTGCACGAAATGACGAGGATTTGGCTACAGGTGCTTTCGATGCCGAGGATGTATAGATTTCATCATCTCATTTGAGGTGGGATGAGTTTTCGCAGTGGAATCAAACTTCGGGGATCCGCAAGGGGAAACTTCGGGGAGAAGATTCATGGCAGATCTTCCCGGACAGTCTGTGTGGCGGCATCCGTGAATCTGTGGACCATCGGCTAACGAAAGATTTGGACGTCTTCGCCGGTGAACTCAGAAAGGGAGATGCTGAAGGATTATGGAACAGAAATCGCCGTCCGTAAACGCTCGGTCGTTTCGCGGGATTATCGAAGGTAATTTAATCTACACTGACAAGACGGAATATATCTGCAATATCCAAAATATTGTTGAGTTGAATTGCTGAACGGATACAAAGATTTAAATGAACATTACGCCATAGACAGAGCGGGGCCTGTCCTCCGCCCCGGTCCTCCCTCGCCAGACAGGGGCCATAATTCAGACATTGGCCCCGGGATTCGGTCCGGGGCGGAGCTTCCCCCCAATGGGCTGCCGTCGTTAAGGTTGGGCCGGGGGGTCCGGGGCGGACTCGCAAAGGGCCGGGCCTTCCGCAATGCCGGACACCGGAAGCCGGGCGGGCCCCGGGGCGGCCCGGAAGTCGGGACATGCGGCGGAGCAGGCCGGATCCGGTCCGGGACTCCCCTTCCGGGCAGCAGGAATCCCGCACTTTTGATTGTTCCCGGCAGGGCGGATATAATGACGGCATGCTCGGACAAGCTGGCGCCTCCGGACCCGGACGCCGGGGCCGCCGGGAAGCCGCGCACGTGGCGGCGCAGGTCGACGTGCCGCCCCTTTCCTCTCGGATCCCCCCCCGTCCGCGGCGGCAGGCGATGCCCGGCCGCCCTGCGGCGCTGACTCCGCCGGCACGGACGTCCTCTCCCTTCCTCTCCCGTACCGGACCCGTTCCGGGACTTTCGGCCCGGTCACCCGTCCGGGACGCCCGAGCGGGAACACGTCCGCCCCCGCGAAAGGCCGGCCCCGACCCGGCTGACCGGGCTAAATGGCGCCCATGCCCCGCCGCGGCGCCGAACTGGAGCGCCGGGGCAGGCCCTCTACCCGACCGACAAGGAGAACCGCCATGCGTTTCAAGACCATCCTGAGCATCCTGTGCCTTCTCGGATTCGCCGCGATGGCGCAGGCCGCCCCCTCAGGGGACGCTTCCGCCCCTGCCGCCCCCGGAGACCGGACGCCGGGCGATCCCTCCGAGGCCGTCGCTCCCGACGCCTCCCCCGACAAGCCCGGCACGCGCGGGCCGGCCGGGGAAGGCGACCGCAGGCCCCCGGGCTGGACGTTAATCAACATCGCTTTCCTCAACGGCGACTCCGCCGGACAGGCCGGGCCGGACACGCCCGGCACCCGCGGAGCCAGCGAGGACGCCGAGTTCTTACGTCTCGCGCCCGGGGAGATGAGTTCGCTCGTCAACGGGAACGCCGGCTCCGGCATTGCCGGTGCCCCGGAGAACTGGCACACTTGCATTATAACCGGCCTGGGATGTCCTCCCGGAGATGTCCATGCCCCTTCTCTTCCAAAGCCCCCCGGCACCCGCGGCGCCAGCGACTCCGACGGACAGGCCGGGCCGGACACGCCCGGCACCCGCGGAGCCAGCGAGGACGCCGAACCCTTACGTCTCACGTCCGAGCAGATGAGTTCACTCGTCAACGGCACTGCCGGTGAACCGGTGAACTGGCAGCGTTGCTTTGCACTCGGCTGGGAATGTCCCCCCGGAGATGTCCATTACGAAGCTCCCCCTCACCCTTCCTCCAAACCACTCTCCAACCCCGGTAGCCGGGGTGCCAGCCCGGACGCGGCCGACGGTGCCCACGGCCAGACGGCCGGGAAGCCCGCCGCGGCCTCGCCCGACTCCGACGCGGCGGCCCGGATCGCCCTGGGCTTGAGGCTCGTTGCCCTCGGCCGGGAGGCCAGGTCGCCCTACACGCTGGCGGCCGCGGCGGAACTCCTGGCCTCCGCAGGCACGGAGGATTCCGAAACGGGGAAGGTCGGGATCGAGGGCGACCCGGCGCCGGCCGGTTCCGTCCCCACGGACGA
>JAISEQ010000081.1 GCA_031264045.1 Deltaproteobacteria bacterium | reverse complement strand
AAAGGTTGCACGAAATGCCGAGGATTTGGCTTAAATACAGGTGCTTTCGATGCCGAGGACGTATAGAGTTCATCCTCTCATTTGGGGAGGGATGAGTTTTCGGAGTGGAATCAATATTGTTTACCCAGGGTTAGCGACACCGCAGTTTCCCCGATTGGCGGAGACGATTAGGGGAGGATCGTTTGACATGCGCCGCAAATCCACCTGCATGGCCGGTTCTCCGGAGTTCAGGCACGCAACGGGAGGGTCACAGGAACGGGGGCATTCCAGCTCATGTCGATCCCCGGTGTTCATCTCCCGGGGAGGGAAGGAGCCGCGTTCCGCCCTGCGTAATGGCCTCCGGCCCCGGGTTCCGCCCCGCCGATCCGGGGCTGACCGGCGCTCTCTCCAGGGGTGCAAGGGAGGGATACCTGCGGCGGCCCGGTCCTGGCCAGCGAGCAGATGAAGTTCCAGCTGAAGGGCGAAGCTCTGCCGCGGAGACAGGCGTTCTGACGGAGATTGTTCCCTCCTTCTGGCACGTCCTCCGTAAGCGCGTCTTCCCGAGCCTGCCTGATGCCTACCGTCCGGTTTCGACCGGGGACGCCGGACGGAGAGTTCCGCGGGCGTCAGGCGGTGGCTCTTGAAAGGGGGCCATTCCGGACGCCTCCGCTCCCAACGGCGGCCGTAAACCCTCCGCCGGAAGCGGGCCCCGAGTTCCTGGAGAGCGGCATCTAGCTCCCGGCGAAGGGCGGCGTGCCGCATTGGCTGGCGGGTCAGATTCATCCCGGAGGCGGCACTCCGGTTGCTTCCGCGCATCGTACCGGGGTAGAATAAGGACTGACCGGTATACTGGTCAATATGTCCTGAAAGCCCCCCTGCACCAGGGTCCTGCCGGTTTGGCAAGGGGATACCGGGAGGGCCAGTTTCGCGGAAGGCGGGGAGCCCACCGGTCGCAAGGTCGCCATTGAAAGGTTCAGGACCATCGCCAGTCACATGGGCCTCGACGGCACTGAAACTCATATCATGAGGAAAGCTTTCTAACCTCTATTCCATCTGGCCTCCTCCAAGTACCTGTCCTGCGTCTGGAAGGGCCAGTTCCATTCCTCACCATCGACAGCCTTGAGGGACATGCTTGACGAGGGGATGTTAGGAGATCCGGCGACAATGCCAGACATCTTAAACGCCCCGCCGGGCGCTCGAATTTAAAAGAAAGGGGCTCAGCATGGGAGAGGAGACGAGGAAATCTGAAGTGAATGAGGATCCTAAAACGAACGAGATGCCTGATGTGAACGAGAAGATGGAGAAGCAGAAGGTGGCTGGGGAGAAGAAAAGGCCCGTGAGTCTGGAAGAGGATTTCCAGGACATGATCAGGGGCGGATTGACCTACATCGATAAAACCCTCTTAATACGAAAGCTTATCGTTGACCCTTCCCCGCACTATTTCCTGGCCAGGCCGAGGAGGTTCGGCAAGACCCTGCTCCTGAGCACGATCGAGAACATCTTCAAGCGTGGGCAGGACACGCTGTTTGATGGGCTCGATATAGCTAAGGACGTGAATGGGCTGATGACCCACGACTGGGAAACGTCTCACGTGCTCCGCATAAATATGTCGGCGTGCGGGACAAGTGCGAAGAGACTGAACAGAAACATCGCGGAGTACCTGTGCGAAATAGCCAACATGAACGGGATTGCCATGAACGAAACGCAATGCGCAATGGCGATCAGCAAGTTGGTAATGAGGTTATTCAGCTCCTACAGCAGTATTCCGCTGGTGATGGACGGGAAGCCGGTCGGCGAGGCGACTGAGCCGAAGGTCGTCATCCTCATAGACGAGTACGATTATCCGCTTATCAACAACATCGACAACCCGAAAAAGAGGAATATCGTCAAGAATACCTTGCATGAATTCTACTCTGCTTTGAAAAGTACGACATCGATGTCGCGCTTCACCCTTGTCACCGGCATATCGAGGTTCAGCGAGTTTTCTCCGCATTCGGGAATGAACAATCTTGTTGACATATCATACGACTCAGAATATTCATGTATCTGCGGTTTTACCGAGCACGAGATAAAACAATATTATGGCAACGATATAGACTCGATTCTCGACTACTGGAAAGATACGGGCACCGCAGGTATTCACAGGAACGTCAATGACGTTTACGCCACGATGATGAAATGGTACGATGGCTACAGCTGGGACGGATTGAAAACACTCCTCAACCCGGTGTCTGTCATAAATTTTATAAAAAATAAATATTTCAGAAAATACTGGTATAATACTGGCGGTACAAATTTTTTATCGAAATTAAATTTTAATGATACTCAAATCTTTGAGATATTCGATAGAAATATGTCGTTTAATGATGAAATCCCTATCGAGGAAATAGATACGGTCTCTCCGAAAGCAGCTTTGCTTCAGACCGGGTACCTGACCATCGGAAAAATTGACGCCGGAAACGGCGAAGATTCCACTGAGGTGTACCATCTGACCATACCAAACTACGAGGTCAGAATGTCATACACCGCTGAATATATCATCCCGAAAATTTATCCTGACCTGCCAAAGAATAGCAGAAAAAAGCTGTACGATCTCCATAAGGGTTTCGCCGCCCTGTTCTTCGACCGTAAGGCCGCAGAGGCCGCAGAAGCGCTTTCCGAGATATTCTCGCTGTTTCCATACAGCTGGCACGTGAAGCTGGAGGCATTCTGCAAAAGCCATATGTTTACGGCTTTGTCGTCCCTGGAAAACCGGATTTTCAGCGAGTGGGAAACCGCTGGCGGGATCATAGATCTCGTTGTTGAGAATGATAACGGTGATGTGATGGTTATCGAAGTTAAACACCCTAAAACTGACGGAGAGAGAAAGCCGTGCAACGGCGGGTCTCCGGAGATGAATGCCGGGTATGGCGACAGCACAGGACGTCAGGTGGAGAAGAATGAGCGGATCCGCAAGCTTCTCGACTCCGGCATTACCGAAGCTTTCAGACAGATAGACAGCAAAGGTTATGCGAAAGAATTCCTCGCGGGTAACAGGAACGTCTGGTCAGCGGCCGTTGCGGTAGTCGAGCGGATCCATGTGAGGATAGAGTTTAGGCAACTTAAGGCCAGAGATCCTGGTGCCGGATGAGCCATGGCCTCTGTATACCATCAGCTGTTCAGGAAGAAGTCCGCCTCGTCCATGGTCTGGCGGTCGGTGCAAATGTGACGCATATCTCGGATGGCTTCGATCGGTTCAGAAGCCTTTATGACGGTCCCGGGTTGCTGCTGCTTCCCCTGCAGGCGAAGTTCCAGTTTGACTTGACTATCTTAGAGATTATTGTCATCGTAATTTGATGTCAAGTTTTGCATGTGTTCATTGAAGAGCTCAAGGTTTTATTGATCCAAGTTTGGATATTGATAGTTTTATCAGAATTCCATTGAATGGTATGAAGATTTTAGCTGGGATGGCAACACAAAGGTCTTTAATCCTAATTCTGTGAAAAATTGCATTGAAGATCGTAATTTTCAACAATTTTGGCATAAATCTTCAACACCTTGATATCTCCGTCAGCTGATTAAAGTAAATGAAGATTATTTCTATTGTTTTTATCAAAATCTTTCTTACGGCAGTTTCCCAGCTCAGGATATTTGTGGAATCAATCATCACGCCGCCCTTCTTCAAACAGGTTATCTTACGATTGACAGAATAGAACCATCTAAAACACTGATGAAGTATTTCAATCAAGATTGTATTTTCTGGCTATCCAGAACAAAGAGGTCAGTCTTGCATATGTCTCAGAGTATCTGAGACCGAAAATTATTCCAAATAATATATATGTATGATAAAACAATTATAAATGTTGCATAAAGAGTTTTTTCAGTTTTAATGTTCGAGAAGTCTACCTTTATCCGTTCGGGACCGGGGGGGATGCCCCGGAGGGGCCATGCTGGGAAAGTGAGGGGGACCGATGATCCGGAAATCGCCGGGCACTTCGTCCCAGCGCTGTCGGATATGGGGCACATGGATTGAGACGGGGCATTGGACGTGCCTGCGGCTGGACATTGGGCCACATGGCTTTGGGCAGTGCATTTGACGTGGATTGGGCCGAGCCGGGCTGTCAAGGAGGGACCGCCTGAGCGCCTTCACGGTGAAGGAGCTGGATCGGATCTTCACGGCGAGGTTCGTCATGGCAGGGCGGGGGGGGTGCCTTCCCTCCGTGTCCCGGCCCGCCTCCCTGAGCTGTCCGGGCTGGGTGTCCCGGGGAGTCCTCCGCAGGAACCCGCTGCCGGTCGTTCCCGGAAGGTCGGGGAATGGCGGGGAATGGCGGGGAAGGGGGGCGGAACGCCTGCCGCGTGCCCGGGGGTCCGGGGAAGTGACAGCTCCGGCCGGGTCAAGGTCTCCGGGTAGGGCTTTGGGTCGCTCCGTGCCTTCCTGCGGATGGCACCCCGACCGGGCCTGGCGAGGATGCCGTGCCTTCCTGCGGAGGTCACCCCGGCCGGGCCTGGCGAGGATGCCGTGCCTTCCTGCGGAGGGCACACCGGCCGGGCCTGGCGAGGATGCCGTGCCTTCCTGCGGAGGGCGCCCCGGCCGGGCCTGGCGAGGATGCCGTGCCTTCCTGCGGAGGGCACCCGGCCGGGCCTGGCGAGGATGCCGTGCCTTCCTGCGGAGGGCGTCTCGGTCGAGCATGGCGAGGATGCCGTGCCTTCCTGCGGAGTGTGCCGACCGGAGACGGCAGTTCTGGCCCGTCAAGGCGATCCGGAAGGCTTCCGTCCCCAGGGGGCTTGTCCGCGATGCCTGTAATATAGATGAGGCGGTAGGGGCGGGAGGGCCTCTGGGGGGAATCCGGCATGTCCGTTTCTGCTGTATTTGCATATGTTATCGCTATTTATATGATAAAACGTTTATTTAGCTGAAATTAAGTTATTTGGCTGTCAATGCGTCCCTCTGCAACGAAGACCCTTTCCGTCCGTTCCGCCGCTTTCCCCGCCCCGGGCGTCCGGATCCGGGGTTTCCCGACGGAGGGCCAGGCAAAAAAATTTGACGTTTTTGAGCGGTCAAAGAAAGAATGAAAAAGAGATATATAACATCATTCTTTTATAATTTAAATATCTATAAAAATTATAAAAATTAAATTTAGATTTTAAAAAATACCTATGATCATCAAATTACGCTTATTTTATATGCCTGACTCAAAATCCTTGTCCTGCCTAGTCCGAAGGGCATTCCGAGGTGTCCGCCCCCCCCCCTGGCCCACGGGAAGCCCCCTGAAGTCCGTTGACAAAAGATTTGTTCTCTGGTAATTGTACTGTAATGTATCGATATGCTCATATCGATATTAAACGAGGTCAGCCAGCCCATGTCCGAAGTCAGGCCAATCTCCATAATGCTCTACAAGCGGCTTCTGAGCTACCTGAGGCTCATAAAGCAGCGGCCGGAGGGAAGCCCGGACAACATCTCCTCTGCGGTGATAGCCCACGCCCTGGGCCTAAACGACGTCCAGGTCCGCAAGGACCTGGCTTCGGTGAGTTCGGGCGGCAAGCCCAAGATAGGCTACATAACCAAGGATCTCATCGCCGACCTCGAGCACTTCCTCGGACACGACAACTGCTCCGAGGCCGTCCTGGTGGGCACAGGGAACCTCGGGCGGGCGCTCATCTCCTACGAGAACTTCGCGAACTACGGGCTCAAGATCGTAGCCGCCTTCGATGCCGATCCCCGGGTGATCGGGACCTCCTTCAAGGGCATAGACATCTTCTCCTCGGAGAGGATCCCGGATCTCTGTCGGAGGCTCCAGGTGCATCTGGGCATCATCGCCGTCCCGGCCGTGGCCGCCCAAGAAGCCTGCAACGCCCTGCTCGAGGGCGGTGTCATGGCGGTGTGGAACTTCGCCCCGGTGAACCTCAAGGTCACCGAGTCCGCGCTTATCCGGAACGAGGACATGGGAGCGTCGCTCGCGCTCCTGATGAAGACCCTGAAGGACAAGATTACCCCTCCCGAGGAGGGTGCCCGACCCGGCCGCCGCTAGGCGCCGGCGCACCTTTTCCCCGCCGCCGGAGGGCGGCGCGGGCTTTCCCCGGCCCCCCCTTCCCGCAGCCTGCCGCTTCCGGCCGCGCCCGAGGGCGCGCGCCCCCCGGCCGATGCCAGACGGCTCAGGCCAGTACGCTCCGGGCGCGGGCGGCATGAGCCGCCGGCGCCTTCTCGGCCCGCGCCTGACCGTGCGGGCCGCCGCACCCCACCCGCGCGGGATTCCCGGAAGCCCGCGCCTCCTTAGGCTGCCGGAGCTCGTCCGCGTTCCCGGCAGCCCCGCCATGACTGCGCGTTCCGCGAAGTTTCCGGCGTGAACTGTTCCGAACTTTTTTTGCCCTTTACCTTGCGCCGTGCCGTACCTGGGGTATAATTCCCATGGAATGCGCGGTCGCGGAAGCCGATGTTCCCCTTACGCCGTTCAAGCCGCGTCAGGGCACCTGGGCACATTTCCGCGCCCGTCCGTTAGCTCGAGATGCTCGTTCTGCCGGCAGCTCAGCGTCCGTGCCCGGCCCCGCCGCGCCCGGACGTCCCCGTGCGCGGCATTCCCTTACGGACACGGGATTTCGTGTCGCCCACGTGTGCGCCATTCCGGTCCTGACACGTGGTTTCGTCCGGGACCGGCCGGTTCCCGCGCTCCCGCGAGGCGCCCCGGGACCCGCGCAGTCCGCTCCCCATGCGGTATGAATCCGTTTATTGCATGCCGCCGCTTTGCCCCGCGCCCTCGGCGCGCTATACTTTTCCCGTGCGGCGCGGTTCCGGCCGGTACCCGCCGCGCCCCGCCCGCAGGGCCCGCCGAACAGTCCGGGCGGAAACCCCGGTCGGGGACCCGCGAGTCGGGCCGACCCGAACCCAAACCGCTTCCGGCCCGCCGCGCCCGAGCCATATTCCGAAGCTCCGCGTCCCCCGGCTCCTGTCCGGAAGGCCGGAGTTCCGGCCCCGGCCCGGGACCGGATGCTTCCAGCGGGGCTCCCCCGCCACAGCGAGGACCTTTTCAATGACCCAAGATGGGACGGACGTCTCCCGGCAGGCCCAGGATCCGGGCGAGGGCGAGGTCGACCGCCTGGTGGCCAGGGCGGGCGAGGCGCTCGCGGCATACATGAGGATGACCCAGGAGCAGGTTGACGAGGCCGTCCACGCCATGACGCTCGCTGGCCTTGAGAGACACCTGGATCTGGCCAGACTGGCCGTGGAGGAGACGGGCAGGGGGATAGTCGAGGACAAGGTCGTGAAGAACATGTTCGCGACCGAGTACGTGTGGCACAGCATCAAGCGCGAGAAGTCCGTGGGCGTGGTTGAGACGAACGAGCTAGAGGGCTACACGGAGGTGGCCGAGCCCGTGGGCGTGGTGGCGGGGGTGACCCCGGTCACGAACCCCACCTCTACCGTGCTCTTCAAGGCCCTCATATGCGCGAAGACGAGGAACCCGGTCATTTTCGCGTTCCATCCCTCGGCCCAGCGCTGCTCGGCCCAGGCCGCGAGGATCGTGGCGGAGGCGGCGGTACGCGCCGGGGCCCCCGAAGGCTGCGTCCAGTGGATAGAGAACCCATCCCTGGAGAGGACCGATGAGCTCATGAACCACCGCGGGGTGTCCCTCATCCTCGCGACCGGAGGGGCGGGCATGGTGCGTGCCGCCTACAGCGCGGGCAAGCCAGCCCTGGGCGTGGGGCCGGGGAACGTCCCCTGCTACATCCACCGCTCGGCGGACGTTTCCAGAGCCTGCACGGACCTGATGATATCCAAGACCTTCGACAATGGCATGATATGCGCCTCCGAGCAGGCCGTCATCGTCGACCGGGAGATCCGGGAGGAGTTCGAGAGGTTCCTCAAGGCCAACAACTGCCGCTTCCTGGACCCCGACGAGACCGCCAGGGTCACGGCCTTCCTGTTCCCGGACGGGGGCAGGAAGCTGAACGGCGCGGCCGTGGGCCAGAGCGCGGAATGGGTGGCCCGCCAGTCGGGAATACAGGCCGATCCGAAGACCAAGATCCTCTTGGCCCCTCTCCCGGAGCCGTCAACCGCTCACCCCCTGTCGCTCGAGACCCTCATGCCGGTCCTCGCCTACTTCACCGTCCGGGACGATGCGGAGGGATTCGACTTCGCGAGGCGCATGCTGGAACTGGGCGGGCTGGGCCACTCCGCCGTGATCCACGCGTCCGACGAGGCGATCTGCGCCCGCTTCGGCGAGGAGATGAAGGTCGGCCGCGTCATCATAAACAGCCCCTCCTCCCAGGGGGCGATAGGCGACATCTACAACGCCAACACGCCTTCCCTCACCCTCGGCTGCGGGTCGTTCGGCAGGAATTCCACCACTTCCAACGTGTCCAGCGTGAATCTTCTCAACAGGAAGAGGATCGCGCGGAGGCGGAACAGCATGCAGTGGTTCAAGATCCCCCCGCGAATATACTTCGAGCGCGGGGCCGTGCAGTACCTGGAGAAGATGCCCGGCATCAGGAAGGCCTTCATCGTGACAGACAGGGCGATGGTGGATCTGGGCTACGTGGACAAGGCCCTCTACTACCTGAGGAAGCGTCCGGACAGGACGCATTCCTTCGTCTTCTCCGACGTGGAGCCCGATCCGTCCCTGGCGACCATACGCCGCGGGGTGGACGCCATGAACCTCTTTGCCCCCGATGTCATAATCGCGCTGGGGGGCGGCTCCGCCATAGACGCCGCTAAGGGGATGTGGCTCTTCTACGAGCACCCGGACACGGACTTCGACGGCCTTCGCCTCCGGTTCCTGGACATCCGCAAGCGCGCCTTTCACTTCCCGAACCTGGGCAGGAAGGCCCAGCTGGTGGCCATTCCGACCACCTCCGGGACGGGGAGCGAGGTCACGAGCTTCTCAGTCGTCACCGACAGGGAGCACGGGAGCGTGAAGTACCCTCTGGCCGACTACGAGCTCACCCCGGACGTGGCTATCATCGACCCACAGTTCGCCGACACCATGCCGCGCTCCATCGCCGCCGACACCGGCATGGACGTGCTCACCCACGCCGTGGAGTCCTACGTCACGATCCTCGCCTCCGACTACACGGACGGTCTGGCGGTCAAGGCGGCCGAGCTGGTGTTCGGGTACCTGGAAAGGAGCTGCGCGGATCCCTCGGACCGAGAGGCGAGGGAGAAGCTCCACAACGCATCCTGCATAGCCGGCATGTCGTTCACGAACGCCTTCCTGGGCATAAACCACTCGCTCGCCCACAAGCTCGGCGGCGAGTACCGCATCCCCCACGGCCGGGCCAACGCGATACTTCTCCCGCACGTCATAGCCTACAACGCGCAGCTCCCCGATAAGTTCCCCATCTTCTCCAACTACAGGGAGCACGCCGCCCCGCGCCGCTACGCCGAGCTGGCGCGCCGCCTCGGGCTCGCGCATGCCGGCGACGGCGAGAGGGAGTCGGTGAACGCGCTCATCCGGGCCGTACAGGCCCTGAACGCGAGCCTCGCCATACCGTCCACCATAAGGGAGTGCGGCGTGGAGGAGACCGACTTCCTGGCGAGGGTCCACCAGCTCGCCGAGAACGCCTTCGAGGACCAGTGCACCACCGCCAACCCCCGCTACCCCCTGGTGAAGGATCTTGAGGAGATCTACCGCCGGGCCTACTTCGGCGAGGAGGCGTCCATCTAGCGCGATAGCCCGCCGCCGGGCTCCCGGCTTCCGGCCCGGTACGCGGCCGGGGGAACGTCCCCGGCGGCAGCTTCCCCGCCGCCCCTCCGGCAGGCGGCGGGCGGGACCTGAAGCCGGAACATCCCGTGCGCACATTTTTCCGAAGCGCACGGATTTGACCGCCGGAGTTTTCCCTGGCTGGACTCCGTTTACCCTGCCGGACTCGGTTTCAGCGGCCGGTCTCGGTTTCAGCGGGACCGGGCCGGATTTCCGGGAAGACCGCCTGAAATTTCCGCCGCATTCCCGGCCAGGCGGACGGAGGAGGCTGAATCTGCGGCGTGCGGCCGGGGAGGTACAGGTTTTCATGAGGTGCCCCGGCTTCTTGCAGGCCGGGAGCGCTGCTGCAACTGCCGCGCGGATTTCCGCGATGGACGCGGGAGTCGTGCGCGGCTCGACGGGGCAGAACCATCATCTAGAAGCCAGGTCTTGATTTCTGTCATGCCGGGAAAGAAGGCCCCCCGGGACCTGCGCGACAGTTGCGACCGCCTGCGTTCGACATGCCGTGCGCGTTCGGCGTTGCGCGGTGAACCCGGGTCCGCCGGCGATCGCCTGCCGGGGCCCAGATCCATGCGTTCCGGGACGGTCGCGATCGGTCTCCGTTCCCGCTCCGTGTCCGTCACCGCCGCCTGCGGACGCCATCACGCAAATTCCGACGGGCAAAGGAAGTTTCGATGAAAAGGCGAGCGGGATGCCATCCGGCCGTAATATTCACGGTTGACGCGTTTGGGACGCGCTTCTCCGCCAATCTCGTGGAAGGGCACCGATGATCCGCGGATCTCCGGATCCTCCGATGACCCGCTGACCTCCTGGTCATCCGGGACCTGCGTACCTTCCGGTCCTCCGGGAGCCGCTGGCCGCCCTGCCGGAGCCCCGTCCGGCACGGCGCCGCGAATCCGCACGCGCGCCTCAGGCGAATCGAACTGGTCTTTCCGG
>JAISEQ010000066.1 GCA_031264045.1 Deltaproteobacteria bacterium | reverse complement strand
TTAGAAGTGAGACAGACTCCTTCTGGTCCCACTTCAAGGCAAAATTAAAAATGGTCCGTCCAGGATCAGAACCAGCAGGATGATGGATTTTTTTTAAAGATCTTTGTAGTGTTAATCATTTCCAGTATATTGGAAATTGTTTAAACAATGGAGAACAAACACAATAAAATTTGCGTTACCTGTTGGCAAGTTTGGTGAGATGTTAAGTTCTCAGTGTGACACAAGTGATTTTAATCAGTCTCCTGAAAAAAAATATGAAATGTTGTATACCAAAAAAATTAAAGTAAATATGTATCATATCTCTTGTTAATTAAGAAGTAAAACTATGTTTATTTTTGGATTATCGTGAAACATTAAGCAACTTCAAACTTGATGATTTTATTTATATGTATCTTCCTTATCGAAGAGTGTCTGAATAATGAGATCGAAGATGTTGTGCTAGCATCGAATTTCAGGATTATGAATTCTATTGGAATTCTAAACAGCTAATGAAGTATTAATTTTTTTTTGATATGTTATGATGGAAGATGTGGATAAAAAAATATGGCCTATAACTTCCTAAATCATTTCGCTGAAACGAGATATAAAAAGTGTCTGATTATCAAAACAATTTACGCTCCTTGGTATATATCAATCAACACTTGCGACTTAACATACCAGTTCAGCTCTTTCTTCATTTTGTTGTTTTGTTGTTCTGTCTCTAGAAATAATCAGAATTTATAATTTAAATTTATCTTTCAGGTTAGTCAAAGAAACATTATGAGTTTTGATTGATCTGCTGTTTCTAACAGGGTCGGCACATCGAGCACGGAAGTCGTTGGCAACCGGAAAGGACGCACCGGCAGGAGCGCCCCGAATCGTGCGGCGGAAGAACCTTCAGGAACCCGGGGCGCGGCTGCGAACAGGGGCTGAGTGAAAAAGAGCGGACGGTCCGCCAGGCGCTGAAAGCCGTACGGGCGTGGCGGAACGTGCGCTCTGTCCCTGAAGGACCTTTCGGGAAAAAGGCGGGCAACTGGTGGGGTGGAAGCCTGACGCCCGGCACTTCGCAACGGCCCGGAAAACCGCGTTCGGGTCCCGTATCCCCGATCCGTTTCTCCGGTTATCTGTCCGGGGTGGAGCATGACAGTGGAAGTCTCCTTCGGGGAACCTTCATGTGACCGTTCCGGATCCCCTTCCGGTGGCTTTCCGGTCCGGAGCCGAGGCGTGTTTCCCCTGGGGATCTCCGGACCGGTGCCGCAGGTCAGTCCTTCTGGGCCGTTGCGGCCCCGTCGGCGGAAAGGCGCACGGAGGAGGAAGCACCGCCCCGGAGGGCCCTTTCGCGACCGTTGGATTTTGCAGGGGCGGGACGCACGTTTCCAAAGGGGCCCTGGCAGCCCTTTCCGCCTCCCCGCTCTTGGTCCTCGCGGGGCATCAGGAGCAGGGCCCGGTGCTTGGGGAGGGGGAGCCCGTGCTTCTTGAGCTTCCTCGATACGCCCGCCTGGCTGATGCCGAGGCTTGCGGCCATCTCCCGCGTGTTGCGGCAGGTGGTGATGGCTTTCATGAGGATCAGCCTCTCGCTCTCGTGAAGGTTGTCCGAGAGCTTCGCCTCGGCGGAGTCGTCGCCGGGGGTCTTGGGGGTCTTTCTCGAGGATTCCAGGATACGGGAGAGGAACTCCCCTATCTGAGGCCTGTCGCTGAGGAGAACCGCCTGGTGGAGGCTGTCCAGGAGCTCCCGGACGTTTCCCGGGTAGTCGTGGGCCAAGAGGGAGTCCAGGGCTCCGGGGTCCAGCTCCTTGGCGACCCCGTAGCGCTCGTTCAGCCTCCCGATTTCTTGGCGGGCGAGCATGACTATGTCTTCGCGGCGATCGCGGAGGGGGGGGAGCGCGAGCGAGAAGACGCCCAGGCGAAGGAAGAGATCGTTCCTGAAGAGCTTGAGTTCGGCGAGCTCCCTCAGATTCCTGCTGGAGGCGGCCACGATCACGCAGTCGCTCTTAATGACGCGGCTGCCCGCGACCCTCCTGAAGGAGCGGGTGTCCAGAAACGACAGGAGCTTCGCCTGGAGGGAAAGGGGCATCTCGCTAATCTCGTCCAGGAACACCGTGCCGCGGCCAGCCGTCTCGAAGAGCCCGGCCCGGCCATCGGGACTTGCCCCCCGGAATGCGCCGCGCTCGTAGCCGAAGAGCTCCGCCTCCAGGAGCTGGGCCGTGAAGGCGGAGCAGTTCATCTGTATGAGAGGCTCCTGGGCCCGGGGGGACTTGGAGTGGATGTATTTCGCGACCAGGCCCTTGCCCGTGCCCCGTTCTCCGGTTATGAGGATCTGCGGGGCGTTGTAGCGGGCTATCTTGGAGGCGGTCTCCATGGCGCGCTCCATGGCGGGGCTCATGGCCACTACATCCCGGGCTGCGAGCTCGGACATCTGGAGATCCGCCAGTTCGCCCTTGTAATGGGAGATGGCCTGCTTGTGCCGCTGGATGGAGCTCTGGAGCTCCAGGTGCTCGGTCAGATCCCTCTTGTTTATGACGACCAGGCGCACCTCTCCGTCGGGGCTGAATATGGGGTTGCCCGTGAGAAGCACGTGCCGCCCCGTCTTCAGGTGCTGGACCATTCGGGTGACGGGTCTGCCCGACGCTAGCACGTCTGGGGATATGACGTCCGAGGCGAGCCGGGAGTCGGTGAGGAACGTGACCTGGCGGCCCTGGATCTCGTCCCTGGACAGCCCCAGCTGCTTGGCCGCCGCCTCGTTCACCAGGATGAGCCTGCCCTTTGCGTCCACCACGGCTATGCCGTCGGCCGAGCTCTCGAAGATGTCCTTGTAGAAGGGAGTGAGGGGGTCCGGGGGCTGGTCGGTCTGCAGTAATGGCTGCCAGAGCCGCTGGTCGAAGATTGTGACGGCGGATCCCGCGCCTCCAGGGAGTGGCTTGACCTGTATGTAGCAGTTGTCAAGCTCCGGAGGGACCAGTCCAATCGCCTGCCTGCCCCCGCACATGGCGGAGGCTATGTCAGCCGCAGTCTTGGGCCACAGGCTGGAGAGCTCGAGCCCTGAGAGCGTCTGGGAAGACGATCCGAGGAGGTTTGCGGCCTCCTGGTTGAAGTTCACGACATTGCCGTCCCCGTCGAGGACAAGGATGCCCAGGGGGAGGCTGTTAAGGACGTCGTTAACCGGAAAGGATAAAGAGGGATCTGGTGCGGCGAGGGAAAAAGGCTGGATTGATTTGTTGATCGTCATAAACCTGGAAGACTTGAGGCCGGGGGGCGGAGGCCCCCCACTCTGAAGCGGCCCTTCCCCTGTGGGGGTAGGGTGATGAAACTCGGCCCTTTCGGATGCCCGTGCCTTTTAGCGCCTTCCTCAGGAGCGCATCGGTCTCGGCGCAGGTCCTGATTTGAATTATACGGATCTGATTCTTTTTTGCAAGCTGACCCGCCCGGTCGATCCGGGAAGCGGGATTGACGGGGGAGGCGGCATTTTTTGAGCTGCCCTTCTTCCCGGACGCCTCACGGCCGTAATCCCGAACGGTTCCGGCTCGCCTCCGGCGACCGTTCTGGGTTTGGGATTGCCGCTTTTCCGGTTCTCCGCGGGTCGGGTTCGGCGCATTGCGGCCCGCTGAAATTAGTCCGGATATGCCGTTTTGCAGTTCCGCATCATAGCAGCGATCGGGGGTTCGTTCCGGAATCGTGCGCCGTCCGGCGTGACACGGAAGAGGCGATGCGGTACGGCCCGGCGTCCGTCGGCAGGTCCTAGTGCCCGGCCGCAATAGTACATGTGGGAATTCCATAAGGGAGCTCAAG
>JAISEQ010000477.1 GCA_031264045.1 Deltaproteobacteria bacterium | reverse complement strand
CTGCCCCCTCCCCCGCCGCGACCGCATCCGGAACGCGTGACCCGTCCCCCCCCCGAACGCCGGAGCTCGGGCCGGAGCCCCGCCCGGGACGGCCGTCCGCCGCTCCCCGTATCCCCGGTTCCTCTGGCTGCCCTTGATACGGCGGGAACGTCGTGCTACTATCACAAAGTTTTAGCGCCATCCGCCCCGTCCGGAAAAGAAAAGTCCTTTCCCGGGGCCAGGGGATGCGCCATCCCAGACGCCCCAATCGCAAGGTGCCCTGTTTCGGGGTCTCCGGGGCGCAAAGATCCAACCTTGAGGTAATTCCGAACAATGACGCAAGTTAGCATGAAGCAGCTTCTGGAGGCCGGAGTCCACTTCGGCCACCAGACCCGCCGCTGGAACCCCAAGATGAAGCCGTACATCTTCGGGGCGAGGAACGGCATCTACATAATCGACCTCCAGAAGACCGTCCAGCTCTTCAAGGTCGCCTACAGCTTCGTCGCCCAGACCGTCGCCCAGGGCCGCAGCGTCCTGTTCGTGGGCACCAAGAAGCAGGCGGCGGACGCGATCCAGGAGGAGGCGATCCGCGCCGGGATGTTCTACATCAACTCCCGCTGGCTCGGCGGCACCCTCACCAACTTCGTGACCATCAAGCAGAGCATCGAGAGGCTCAAGAAGCTGGAGCAGATGAAGGCCGACGGCACGATCAACCTCTACTACAAGAAGGAGATCACCCAGCTCGAGAACCAGATGCAGAAGCTCCGCAAGAACCTCGGCGGCATCAAGGAGATGGACCGGCTCCCCGGCGCCATCTTCGTGATCGACCCCCGCCGGGAGAACATAGCGACCGCCGAGGCCCGCCGCCTCGGCATCCCCGTCGTGGCCGTGGTTGACACCAACTGCGACCCCGATGAGGTGGACTACATCATCCCGGGCAACGACGACGCCATCCGCGCCATCAAGCTCATGGCCTCCAAGATGGCCGAGGCCTGCCTGGAGGGACGCTCCCTCTGGGAGGAGCAGGCGCGCGGCGGCCGCGACAAGGACGAGCGGGACGCCCTGCCCGAGCAGTCGCTCCCCGAGACGGGGCTCCCCGGGCCGGAGCAGCCCCAGGGCCAGGTCCCCGCCTACGCGGAGTCGGCCGAGCCCGAGGTCGCGGTCGACTAGGCCGTCACGGGGACGCCGGCACGTCGGCGGCGTCCCGGGAAGCCGCCCCGCAGCACCAGTTCCGCGCCGGTCGGGGGCTCTCCCCCCGGCCGGCTCCCCCCTGCCCGGAAGCGGCCGCGAGGCCGCCCCTCCGGGCGCCTTGATCCCGCCCTCCGGCCTCCGGACGCGGGGCCGGGCGAGAGTCCCGGCCGCGCGCCCCTCGACGCCCGTCCGGCGCCCGGCGCCGGGGACCAGGGAAAGACTTCAGGAAACGAAGAATCATGGAAATTACCGCTAAGATGGTGAAGGAGCTCCGGGACAAGACCAACGCCGGAATGATGGACTGCAAGAAGGCCCTCGTCGAGTCCGGCGGGGACATGGAGAAGGCCAGGGACTGGCTCCGCGAGCACGGGCTCGCCACCGTGAACAAGCGCGCGGGCAGGGTCGCCCGCGAGGGCATCGTGGCCACCGCGGTCTCGGACGACGGGAAGAAGGGGGCCATAGTCGAGTTCAACACGGAGACCGACTTCGTGGCCAAGCTCGAGAGTTTCCGCACCATCGCCCGGAACATAGCCTCGGCGCTTGCCGGGGGGGCCGCGTGCTCCGACGTGGACGCGCTCATGGGGGTCAGCTGCCCCGTGTGCGGCAGGGTCTTCAGCGAGCTGATAAACGAGAACACCGCCACCACCGGAGAGAAGTCCGAGGTGAGGCGCTTCGCGGTCATGGAGGCCGAGGGCGGCGCGTCCGTGAACGCCTACAACCACGCGGGCGACAAGCTCTCCGTTCTCCTGCTCGTGCAGTGCGCCAATCCCGGCTCCGACGCGGACGAGTGCGCGCACACGCTCGCCATGCAGATAGCCGCCGGCAACCCGATCGCCGTGTCCAGGGAGGACATTCCCCCGGACGTGCTCGAGCGCGAGAGGAAGGTTGCCATGGAGATCGCGAAGCAGAGCGGCAAGCCCGAAAAATTCCTGGACCAGATAGCCAGGGGCCAGCTCGCGAAGTTCTACGGCGAGTGCGTGCTGCTCGAGCAGGCGTACATCCGCGAGCCCAAGATCACGGTGAAGCAGTGGCTCGAATCGCTCAGGGACAAGCTGGGCGAGGTTTCGGTCAGGGCCTTCGTCCGCTACCAGCTGGCCGAGGAGCTGGACTCCGAGAAGGCCACCGATGCCTGACGGCTCGCCCCCGCCCGCAGGCGGGCCCCCGCCGGGGCCCGCCCCCGAGGGCGCGGGGCCGGGCGGCCCCCGGGTCAGCGGCCGGGACGGGACGGCGGCCTCCTCCGGCCGCCCCAGGCGGGTGCTCCTGAAGATCTCCGGGGAGGCCCTCCAGGGGGGCCGCGGCTTCGGCCTCGACCCCGAGACGCTGGACTCCATCGCCTCCCAGGTGGCGGACGTCCGCGCGTCTGGCGTGGAGACCGGCATCGTGGTGGGGGGCGGGAACATCTTCCGCGGCCACGAGCTCGCCAGCAGGGGCCTGAACCGCGTGACCGGCGACCACATGGGGATGCTGGCCACGGCCATAAACGCGCTCGCCATGCAGGACGCGCTGGAACGCCGGGGCCTGGACACCAGGGTCATGGGCGCGGTGGTCATGACCCAGTTCGCGGAACCGTTCATCCGCCGCAGGGCTGTGCGCCATCTCGAGAAGGGCCGCGTTGTGATCTTCGCCGCCGGCACCGGCAACCCGTTCTTCACCACCGACACTGCGGCGGTGCTCCGGGCGAGCGAGATAGGCGCTGACGTGATACTCAAGGCCACGAACGTGGACGGGGTCTACGACCGCAACCCGAAGGGCTGCCCGGAGGCGAGGCTCTACGGGACGGTGAGCTACCGGGAGGCCATACGCGCGGGCCTGCGAGTCATGGACATGACGGCCCTGGCGCTCGCCATGGAGAACCGCATCCCCAGCGTGGTCTTCAACATCCGCCGCCCGGGAAACATCCTCAAGGCCGCGGAAGGCAGGGAAGTCGGCACCCGGGTCACCTGCGGCTGAAGCCGGAGGCGCCCCGCGAAGGGAGGACGCATGCTGGACGACGTGTACACCGACATGAAGGCCCGGATGGAGAAGACCATCGCCGCCCTGGAGAAGGAGCTCAGGCGCATCCGCACCGGCCGCGCGGCGCCCGCCATCCTGGACGGCCTCCAGGCCAGCTACTACGGGACGCCCACACCGCTCGCCCAGATGGCGTCCATCTCGGTGCCGGACCCCAGGACGCTTCTCATCCAGCCATGGGACATGGCCATGCTGGGGGAGATAGAGAAGGTGATCCTGAAGTCGGATCTGGGCTTAACCCCCCAGAACGACGGCAAGGCCGTGCGCATAGCCATACCCATACTTTCCAAGGAGAGGCGCAGGGAGCTCGCGAAGTCCGTGGCCAAGACCGCCGAGGAGGCGAAAATCTCGCTCCGGGGCGTGCGGCGCGACGCGAACGAGACCATAAAGGAGCTGAAGAACTCCAAGGAGATCTCCGAGGACGACCAGAAGAAGGGCGAGGCGAAGGTGCAGGCGGCCGTGAAGCAGTTCACCGACAAGGTGGACGCGCTGGCCAGGGACAAGGAAAAGGAGATAATGGAGCTCTAGGGAGCCGCAGGCCAGGGGAGGTCCCATGCAGACCAGACGCAGAGGCTTGACCCCGGGGAGGATGCTGGCAGTCTATGTCACGGCCGCCCTCCTGGTTCTCGTCCACGAGGCGGACCGCCTGGCCTCCTGGCTGGAGGATCTGGGCCGCAGGGGGGAGAGCTGGCCCTTCGCGAGAATCCTGGATCTGGGGGCGGATCTGAAGGAGCTGTCCGTGTCCTCGGGGCTGGCGGGCCTGAAGGCCCGTGAGTCGCGCGCCCTGGAGGCCGTGACCCCGCGATCCACGCTGGGCACGAGGGAAGCGCCCCCCCGGTCCCCGGCGCCTGCCGGGACGGGCCCGCGGCCCGGCCCCGTCGGCGGGGCCCGTTCCCCTTCCGCGTCCCCCCCCTCCGGAACGCCGCCCGGCGGAGCCCCCGCCGGGGCGCCGGTCCAGTCAGGAAACCTGCCGCCGCCCGCGGGCCCCCATGGCGGAGTCGTGTCCGGCACTGGCCAGCCGGGCGGAGACCGGCTAGGTGGAGATAACGTTCCTTCCGCCCCCGGGGCCGCCCCCTCGGCGCAGGCCGTGCCGCCGCAGGCACCCGGCAGGGAAGGGACTCCCCCCGCCCCGTCCGCCGCGGGCGAGGCCGTCTACAGCCCCCCGGCCCCCGGCTCCCCCGCCGAGCGCACGGCCAGCGACCCGCC
>JAISEQ010000432.1 GCA_031264045.1 Deltaproteobacteria bacterium | reverse complement strand
ACGTCCTCGGCATCGAAAGCACCTGTATTTAAGCCAAATCCTCGGCATTTCGTGCAACCTTTGCCTAAGCGCTTTAGCCTCTGAAGGGTCAAGTGAGGGGTTTTCGCAGTGGAATCAAGATTGCTGTTAAATATCGGACAATGCGATAATGCCGACCGCTGACGTGCGGAACCCGCGGAACCTGCGGCGACGGCCGCGCTCCGGCTTCCGCGTCGCGCTAAAATTCCGGGTAGCGGGCAGGATCCCGGATCGCCCGGGATCCTGGATTGCTCAGGAACCCGCCCGGCTAAACCTTGACGGGCAGGACCGGGCGCTCCCCGGATCTTATCTTTTCCAGAAATCTGATGGCGAAACGGTCCGTCATGCCCGCGATGAAGTCCTTCGCGGCCTCCTCCCGCGTCTGGGAGAGGTGCTTCAGGGGGATCTCCTCAGCCAGCGACGTGTCCGTGGTGACCGCTATGTAGATGGCCTTCACCGTCTCGGCACCCCTTTCCATCTCCCCGGCAATCTCTGGGCAGCGGTAGACCTTCTCCAGCATGAAGGCGCGCAGGCTCTCCATGTTCTCCTCCATGGATTTGGAGAAGGCGAACCTCGGGCCGTTCCGCAGGACTGAGGTGGAGGCCAGCAGATCCTTCACCATGGCGTCCTCGCGGCTCTCCGGGCTCTCCCCGAAGGCGGCGAGTATGGAGACGGGGATGTCGGAAATCTTCAGGAGCCCCGCCTCCACGGCATCGTCCATGTCGTGGGCGAGATACGCTATGATGTCCGCGACCCTCACCGCCTGCCCTTCGAAGGTGGCGGGGCTCTCGGGGCCCCTCGCGAAGACGGGGCCCAGGCCCTTGGAGTGCTTGGCTATGGCGTCCCTCACGTCGTGCGTGAGGTTCAGCCCCCTCCCGCCCCAGGCGAGGAGGTCCACGATGCGCAGGCTCTGGGCCTGGTGGGAGAAGCCGCCCGGCACCAGAGCGTTCAGCGCCTTCTCGCCGGCGTGCCCGAAGGGGGCGTGCCCCAGATCGTGGCCCATGGCCGCCGCTTCGGCCAGATCCTCGTTCAGTTCGAGGGCCCGCGAGAGCGAGCGGGCGATCTGCGCGACCTCCAGGGTGTGGGTGAGCCGCGTCCGGCAGTGGTCGCAGGAGGCCGCCCCGATGGCCTGGGTCTTGTGGGCGAGGCGGCGGAAGGCCCGCGTGTGCACTATGCGGTGCAGATCCTCCGCGTAGGGGGTCCTCAGGAAGGGCTCGCGGCCCTCTTCCGCAACGGGGCGGGAGGCACGGGAACTCCTCGCGGCATAGGGGGCGAGCTCCGGCTCCTCGCGGGCCGGGCCGGACCGGGCCCTGGGCGGGTCTGGGGGCAAGTAAGGTCTCTCCGGACGGACGGGCGGGGCCGCGGGGCCCTACGCCAGCACCTCGGATATCTTCTGCCTGAGCTCGGCCAGATCGAAGCTCTTCACCACGTAGTGATCCGCGGCTATGGACTTCATGTCGTCCTTGAAGGTGTCGTAGGCGGAGCAGAGGATGACCGGGAGGTCGTAGTACTTGTTCCGGATGTCCTGGAGCAGGTCCAGGCCGTTGTAGTCCACCATCTTTATGTCCAGGATGACCACGTGCGGCTTCTCGTGCTCGATGAGCTCCAGAAGCCCCTTCCCGTTCTCGGCCGTCACGACCTCGTAGCCGTCCTCCCCAAGCTCTTCCGAGTAAAGCATGCGGATGTGGGCCTCGTCGTCGACGACTAGTATCTTTTTGGCTGCCATTTCGGCACCTCCGTGATGGGGCTCAGGGCTCGCGCGCTCGCGGGCGTATTGCGTCTTACGGGTATCGTCATGCGCCTCAGTATAGCACCCGGGCACCGCGAAAACCAGGGTGCGCGGTTCCGCCGGAGCCGCCCCGGCCCCACCGGAATTAAGGCCCGGGGCCGTTTGGGGAGCGGCGGGGCGCAGGGGGGGGAGGTTGGGGAGGCGGAATCGGCCTCCGGCGGGGCGCGGGGGTCGTCTGCGGGAAGCGGCAGAAGGGGTCTGCGGCGGCTCGTGCCGGGGAAGGGCGGGGGACCGGAGACCGGCCCGGGAGGGGGCGGGAAGCCCGGATTCCCCCGCCGGTACGGCGGGGAAGGGCCGGAACTGCGGCCTGCGGGAGACGGGGACGGCCAGGGGACCGGACCCCCCGACGAACCCGGTCGGAGGATCGATTATATATCAGCTGTCAAGCGCCCGGACGGCGCCCCCGACGGTGCCGGGGGACCGCAGTCCCTCGCGGCGGGGCGCCGCGCCCGCATGTGCCGGATCCGCTGAACCGTGCGGAGGGATGCGCGGTTCCGGTCGGGAAGCCGAACCGGTCGGGCGCTTTCGGTCGGACGGTCCGGCGGCGGGAGCGGGGTTTCCAGGCAGCCGGGGTTCCGGGTCCGCGCCTTGCGGGTAAGGCGCGACGAACCCCTTCCGGCGGGCAAGGCGCGACGAACCCCTGCCGGCGGGCGGGCGGGAAGATCCTCGGTCCGGGCGGGCTGGACGCTCGCCGTCCCGGCGGCCAAGGCCGGCACCCGGCCCCGCGACGCTATGCGTCGCACGGATCCCCGCTGGCATTCCCTTCCTCCGCCTCGGCGGCGTCCCCCCCCCCTCCGAGGAGGGCTTCCCGGAGGATCTCGATCTGCTCCGATATGTCCTCGGAGGCGCAGATCCTCCTCCTGAAGGCGGCGGCGTTCCTGAGATCCCTGATGTACCAGGACAGCACGGAGCGGAGCACGAAGACCGCCCTGCGCCCCCTTTCGGCCTCGAGGAGCCTCGCGTGGCGGCTGGCGGCGCCGAAGATCGTCTCCCGCGAGGTTTCGGGAGGCGGCAGGCCCCTCCAGAGGGCCAGGCATTCGGCGAAAAGCCAGGGGCGTCCCCTGGTGGCCCGGCCCAGCATGACGGCGGCGGCGCCCGATTCCCTGAGGCGCCTCATCGCCAGCCCGGGCGAGTCCACGTCCCCCGAGCCTATGACCGGAATCGGGAGGATCTTCGCCAGACGCTCGACGAGGGACCAGTCCGCCTCCCCCCCGAAGGCCTGGGTCGCCCAGCGGGGGTGGAGGGTCAGTGCCTGGACGCCCAGATCCGCCAGCGCCGGGGCCAGGGAAAGGACCAGGGGCCCGTCCGGGTCTCCCGGCGCGAAGCCCGGACGGGTCTTGACCGTGACGGGGACCCCCGCGGCCTTCACGGCGGCCTCAGCTATCTTCAGGCACAGTTCCGGGGTCTTCAGGAGCGCCGCCCCGTGGCCGCTCCGGACGACCTTGCGGCTGGGGCAGGCGAAGTTCAGATCTATCATGTCCGCGCCCAGTTCCGAGGCGCAGAACCTGGCGGAGTCCGCGAACTCCTCCGGAAGCTTCCCGAAGAGCTGGATGCAGAAGGGCACGCCCTCCTCCTGGGCGGGGTCCCGGCGCACCAGCTCGCGGGTGTGCCTGCCGCGGCGGGCAAGGGCCGCGGCGCTGGCGAGCTCGCTCGTGGTCATGGCCGCCCCCTGCTCGACGCAGATCCGCCTGTAGGGGCGGTCGGCGACCCCGGCCATGGGGGCCAGGGTGAAGGGGCTCCGGAGCCTTATGCCGCCTATGACGGGTCCGGACGGGTCCGGTGGGGGCGGCGGGAGCGGGGCGCCCGCGGCGGGGGAGGGCGGATCAGCGGACGACAAAGGTATGGTCCTGGGTGAGATCGAGCACTTTCGTCTTGAAGGTCAGGGTGCCCGTGCCCCGGCTTGTCCAGCCGGTCTCCGCCAGTTCCAGCTGATCCGGGTTGTCCAGGCGGTTGTCGTCCTCGCCGTCCAGGGTGAGGTTGCCGTGGTTGTCTATCCCTACGAATTCCAGGATGAAGCGCCTTTTGGGGTTGCGGTCGGAGTCGGGCATATGTCCCTTGCGGGCCCTTATCGTGAAGCGGATTACGGGATTGCCGGCGGGATCGGGGTTGGGGACGGACGAGAGCTCGAACGCGGTCGTCATGACCCGCTGGCTGAAGCCCGTGGGATCGGAGACCCCGTCGTCCTCGTAGAGGGTGAAGGTGCTCGGGTCGCGTCCCGGAAAGATCTTGACCGAGAGCTCTTCCGACTCCGGGCGGCCTGGACGCCGGGAAGGCACGATGGCCCCCTCCCGGAGGAGCACCGGGGGCATCAGGGACCCGTTGACCTTGCCCGGGCGGGGGATCTCCCGCGTCTCCTCGATTCTCGCCGCGATTACCGCCTGGTCCGGCGGCCCGTCCGTGTTCCGGGCCAGCTCCTCGGTCACCTCCCGCAGGAGCTCCCCGTATTCCTTCTGGGTCACCACCTCGCGGGCGAAGTAGTCGTACCAGCGGCCCTCGGGCACGTAGACGTGCGCGGTCTCGAGGTTCATGCCTTCCCGGTTCAGGCCCCCCAGGCCGGCTCCTATAAGGATCCAGCGCCCCAGCATGAACTCCGAGGACCTGGCGCGCGTTCCTATGTCGTCCTGGAACGCGTACACCAGGGGAGCCGCGATGGGCTCGCCGCCGCTCGCGGTCTCGTGCGCTAGGGAGTACACGTAAGGCTCCAGGCTGGACTTGAACTCGACCAGCTGCTTGACCCAGGGCTCGTCTATCAGCACGTCCGGGATGATGAGCGGCAGGTTCAGAAGAATGTTCCTGGCCCCCCACAACTCGTAGAGGCTCCGGAAGGGCCCGTCCGGCGACGATTTAGCCAGGTACGGGGTGGCATCCGTCGTGTAGTAGTCCACTCCGCTCAACGAGGACTGGGATCTGGCCTGGCCCCCCGCCACGGGGGTGAGCCAGGAGGGATCCTGCGTGTAGAGCCCGGCCCCGTGGCGGCCCATGCCGCCCATGCCGGAGCGGACCATGAGGAAGGTCCGGCTGTTCGGGACCATGGAATTCTTCTTCACGGCGAGGTTGAAGCCCTCCATCCATTTCAGCAGGTAGCGGTTGGCCCAGGCGTACTGGGAGTGGGCCTCGGGGTCGGAGTTGCCCTGGTACCAGCTCAGGGGGGAGGCGATCTCCGGTTCCCCCCCCGTGAAGAAGAAGACCCTCGCGCCCTTGCCGTAGCTGTCCGAGCGGGAGAGGCTGTGCCAGAGGGAGGCGGCATCGGGGTTAGTGTAGTCGATGAGCGCCGAGGGCTTGCCCATGAAGTTCACCACCGCGGGCTCCCCGACGGCCCAGCCTTCGCGCACCAGGAATCCCCTGGTGCGCAGATTCGCGTAGAGGGGCGAGTCGAGGGGCACGTAGGGCGTCTCCGGGGCCATGATATGCGCCCCCCCCTGGGCCGCGAGCTCGTGGGGGAGATGGGACGGGTCCTGCCTGAAGAGCCCTCCTATAGTGGGTATGAGGGTGAAGCGGGTCTTCCAGCCCCTGAGGACCGTCGCCGCGCCGGCGGCGGGCTCGGTCTTCGTGTCGATTATCCACGGCGCGAAGACCGAGCGGGGGGGCACGGGCGGACGTCCCACGAGCTCCATGAACGAGCGCCTCACGCTCGGAAGATCCTCGCCGGTTATAACGAAGAACGAGAGCGATCTTTCGGGGTTCAAGGGCCCCGAGAGGCTCACCGTCCAGGGCGAGGCGGAGAAGTCCCAGGCCAGGGGCCTCGTCTCGTTCATGAAGAACGCCGCCGTCTCGCGGCCTTCCCCCAGAAAGTAGCATATGGGAATCTGAAGGCTGCCCATGGTCCCGTACTCCGATTCCTTGAGCTGGGGGCCGTGCGGACCCGAAGGCATGATGGTCTTTCCGAGCAGGTTCAGGCCTTCCGCCAGCGGGTCCAGCTGTGCGCCCAGGCCCGCCGCGAATGTGTACGAGCCGGCGTCGCGGTAGAAGACCACCCCGGAGAGCCTGCCGTCCGGGCTGTACGGGGACACCACGAAAACGGTCTTCAGGCTTTCCCCTTCCCCGGTGGTGATCCTCAGCTCGGGGCGCCCGGACTTCACCGTGACGGGGAAGGGCCTGGTCGGCGTCTTGCTCGTGAGCATCTCCGGGTTTTTCAGCATAGGAGATATCAGGATGGACTTGGGCGGGCTCTTAAGCGGGTCGTACGGGGCACTCTTGTTGTCCGGGGCCCGCTCGAAGATCTGGAAGTACCACAGCCCGGGCTTCAGCTCGTCCTGGGTGAGGGTGTACGGGCCGAACTGATCGGCATGCGGGGCCGCAAGCGCCTCTCCGGCGGAAAGGAGCAGGAGGCCGGCTGCGAGGCACAGCGCCGCCGCGAGGGACGGGAGAAGTCCCGCGGGGGCCTCCGGGCCCGTTCCCGCCGCGCGCGGCGGGGTCCCGGGGGAGGAGGGGCCTTCCGTCCCGGCGGCCTGCGGGTCAGCCGGGCGGGTGTTCCGGGACGGCCCTGCGCCGGGGGCCGGGCCGGGGTCTAGCGGCGTGCGTGCGGTCATGTCCGGCCTTCTCAGTCGTCCCGGTCGTCGGGCTGGTCGGGGGAGACGTAGTGCGGCTGGGTCTCCTGATCCAGCTCGATCGGCCTTCTGGGCTCGTAGGGCTCGAAGGTCGCGAAGAGATCGGAGAGGTCTATGAGCTTGTTCGCGGAGGAGCGGAGATCGGAGGAGAGGGTCTGGGGGGCCGAGGCCACCTCGACCCTTATGCCCTCCCGGCGGATGGTGAGGGCGAGGTGCGCGAAGTCCGAGTCCCCGGTGACCAGCGTCACGACGTCCGGGCGGATCCGGAGGGTCAGGTCCATGGCGTCTATGGCCATGATGACGTCGACGTTGGCCTTGTAGTCCGGGGGGGACTGGTAGGCCCCCGCGTCCCTCGGGGAATGCTGGCCGCGCTGAGTGAAGTTCTTGAGCTGGCCCTCCTTGGTGTAGACGAGAAAGCCCATGCTCTTCAGGAAATGCGCGTAGCGGAGCCTGGACTCCTTGCGCCTGGCGTCGGGGGGGATGCCGACGTATACGACCATCTCTATCAGCTGCCTTGGGATTTCGCCGTAGTTCACGAGGAAGTCCCGGAACTTAGCCCAGTCGAAGCTCTTGTTGAAGTTCCTGGAGGCGGCCCTCGTGACGTTGGCCTCGTCCACGAAGACCAGGAGGCGCGGTGATTTCTGCATGGAGTTTCTTTCTTCGGGGCCGCGCGGGGAGTCGGCGTTTCCGGCGGGGAGCCGTCGGAGGCCGGTCGCGCGGCAGTTATGGTTCGGTTTGTTTTCCGGCCCGTGCGGCCGGAGCCTCTCAGGACAGGTTTAAGGGCGGCGGGGCTCCAAAGACCCCTGTTGCGTTGGCGGATGTCGCGCTCCCCGCCCTGGGGGCCTTCGCGGGCCGCGGCCGGGAACGGGAAGTCTCCGGAAGGGCGGCTTCGGGGGAAGACGGAGGACGGTAAGCCTCAGCCGGAAAGCCCGGGCGCATTGGCCCCGGAGGGAAAGCCCGAGCTGGTGAGGGCGGGCGGGAAGCCCGGGCGCGTTGGCCCCGGAGGGAAAGCCCGGGCGGGTGGCCCGGGGAGGAAAGCCTCTGCAGGAGAAGCTCCCGGCAGGCGGGTCCGGGAAGGAAAGCCCTGGCAGGCGGGTCCGGGAAGGAAAGCCCCGGCAGTCGGGTCCGGGAAGGAAAGCCCCGGCTGGTGGGTCCGGGAAGGAAAGCCTCGAGACGGGGAAGCGCTCCGGTCGGCGGAAAGACGGGCCGGCAGGGCCGGGACTGCGGGAACCGAAAGATTCCGGGCTGCCGAGTCTCCGGAAAGGGGAGCCCGGGAACGGTGCGAGGGCGCGTGACTGACGGGCGGGGAAAGCTTCCGGAAGGTTCGGGCCGGGAGGGCACCGTGCCGCAGGCCTCCTCGGGCCGTCCCGGCCGGCAGGGCAGGGGGCGCATCAGGGGAAAGGGCGTCCGGGACGACGGCGCGAGGTCCCTGGGGGGGGGAGAGCAGAGGTCTCTGAACCTGAAAGCCCCGCCGGGGCGGAGGAAGCCGCCTGAAACGGGGCATCGTGGTTCGCAGGGGCGGACGGCCGCGAAGGCGGGCCCGGAAGGGCCGGCGCGCCGCCGAGTCCGGTAAGGGGGCGGGGTCGCCGGGCTCGCGGACGGAGGCGTCGGGATGCCCGGGAAGCGGGGGGCGGCCGGCTTAGAGGCTGTCAGTCCCTCCTGTTGTATTCGGCGGCCGCTCTGGACATCTCGCGGCGGTTGTCGGCCTCGCGGATGGAGTGGCGCTTGTCGTGAAGCTTCTTGCCCTTGGCCAGCGCGAGCTCCACCTTGGCCCTGCCGTCCTTGAAGTACAGCCTCAGGGGGATTATGCTCTGGCCCTTGACCGAGGTCTTGCCCTCCAGGCGCTTGATCTCCTTGGCATGCAGGAGGAGCTTCCGCTTGCGCAGGGGGTCGTGGTTCCCGAAGAAGGCCTGGGTGTAGGGGCTTATGTGGGCCCCTATGAGCCAGGCCTCGCCGTGCTGGGTCTTCGCGTAGGCGTCCAGCAGGTTGGCCTTGCCCATGCGCAGGCTCTTGACCTCGGTGCCGGCCAGGACCAGTCCGGCCTCGAACCTCTCCCCGAGCTCGTACTCGAAGGAGGCCTTCTTGTTTCGGCAGATTGCCGATTCCCTGATCTTCTCTTTGGCCGACATGGCGTTTCCCCGGTTAGGAATTAAGGCCTGAGATGCCGCCTCCGGCAGGCCTCGGGCCGGGGGGGCGGGGCCGGTCCGGCCCCTTGGGAGCAGGGCCATAAGCCCGAAGCCCACCGGTCATGGTACACGAGTCAAAGTTCGGGATCAACGGCTGGCCCGTGAAGGAGCGTCCCGCCCGGGGGCCCTGCTGGGGCTCTCGGCAAGGTGCCGGTCCTGCGGGGAAAAAGGTTCGCCGAATTCCGCCCGTCCCTGCGGGCGGCCCGGAAGATGTTCCGGAAAAGGCCGGGAGAAGGGGGCGGAAAAGGCCGGGAGAAGGGGGCGGAAAGGGCCGGGAGAAGGGGCCGGAAAGGGCCGGGAGAAGGGGTCGGAAAGGGCCGGGAGAAGGGGCCGGAAAGGGCCGGGAGAAGGGGGCGGAAAAGGCCGGGAGAAGGGGGC
>JAISEQ010000162.1 GCA_031264045.1 Deltaproteobacteria bacterium | reverse complement strand
CAAAGGTTGCACGAAATGCCGAGGATTTGGCTTAAATACAGGTGCTTTCGATGCCGAGGACGTATAGAGTTCATCCTCTCATTTGGGGAGGGATGAGTTTTCGGAGTGGAATCAATCTTTCTCCGGAACGGCTTGGAAAATTCCTGAAGGGCATGTGGAGAGCCAGCAGGTTAGGATCGACAGCAATCGGGAGTCCCAGGACATCGTTCTTCAAGGGATATCCTGCGACTGACTTGAGATATCTTCTGGACGGCTTGGTCTGCACAAACTCCGACTGTTCGAACATAGACGGGCCAAGCTATTATTTCGAAAGCGAAAACCGCGTGATTCTCTACAACAACCTGCTTCTCGTCCTAAAATGTTCCACCGGACCGTCAAGATCCAAGGATACCGGCCTCGCCGAAACCATGGAGACCGCCTGCATGCCTTTCTTCGAAAGCCTGTCATTCATCCGATGAGAACAGACGGTTCTTCCCTGCTTCCGTTTTCTACCTTGCAAACCACCGCACAGGAGCTGGACTTGAGCCGTGCTCAGGAAACTGCGGCGGCACCAGAAAACGAGTTTCAGTCTTTCGTTTCCCGACCGCCGCGGCTCTCCGCCTCCCTTCCCCATGAACCCGTCCCCGTCCCTAAAAGCATAAGTCTCCGATGAACGCGGGGTTACGCAGGGACGCCCGACCGGAGGCGATGCGGCGGACCCGGACTGCAGGGGCCCGGGACTGAAGGGCGCCCGGAGGAACCTGCCGGCCGACGGCGCGGACGGGAGCCGGGCCTTCCCGGCAACCCCCGTTTCGCCAGTGTCCCCCGGCACGGCCTTCAGACCCCGGAAACGGACGTAATCCCCACGACCGTCAGGTCAGTCCCTCGGCACGGCCATCATGCGCTCCACGGCGCGGAGGGCCGGGACGCGGATCTCCTCGGGGACCTTGATTACCGGGGTCATGGTCTCCAGGGCCTTCAGGACGTCCAGAAGGGTGACCTTCTTCATGTTGGGGCAGACCATGGGGGTCTCGGGGGTTAGGAAGACCGCGTCCGGGCGCTGCCTCTTCAGGGGGTAGATGACGCCCTCCTCGGTCAGGATCACGAACTCCTTCCTGCCGCTCTCGAGGCAAGCCTTGATGATGCCGCTGGTGGAGCCCACCACGTGGGCCTCGGCCAGGATCTTGGGCTGGCATTCGGGGTGGGCCAGGACCAGCGCGTCCGGGTGCTCGCGCTTGAGCTTCCGGACCTCCTCCGCGTTCACGCGGTGGTGGGTCGGGCAGAAGCCCGGCCACAGGAGGATCTCCTTGTCCGGGACAAGGGTCTGGGTGCGCAGGGCGAGGTTCCGGTCGGGGGTCATGAGGATCCTCCCGCCCGGAAGCGAGCGCATGACGGCGGTGACGTTCGCCGAGGTGCAGCAGATGTCCGAGTGCGCCTTCACCGCGGCGGACGAGTTCACGTAGGTGAGGACCGGCACCCCGGGGAGCTCGGCCTTCCTCTTCACGAGCGCCTCGGGGGTTATCATGTCCGCCATGGGGCAGCCGGCTTCGATGTTGGCGAGCAGGACCGTCTTGTCCGGGCACAGGATGCTCGCGGTCTCGGCCATGAAATGCACGCCGCAGAAGACCACCACCGAGCGCGGGCTCCTCTGGGCCTCCTGGGAGAGGCCCAGGCTGTCGCCCACGAAGTCCGCGACGTCGTGGACGTCCGGGACGCAGTAGTAGTGCGAAATTATGACCGCGTCGCGCTCAGCCGCGAGCTCGCGTATCCCCCTCTTCAGGGCCGCCGCGTCGCGGGAGGCATCCCCCCCGCCTGCCCGGCCGTTCCCTCCGCCGTTTCCCTGGACCATCCCTACATGCCTCCCTCCCGGCCGCCGTCCGGATCCTCCACGATCACCTTGGTGCCCCTGGGCGCCTCGAACCGGAAGAAGTTCGGGGGAAGGGACGGGTTCGTCTCCGGGGACTCCAGGTAGAAGTCCGTCCTCTCGCCTGTCCCGGAGGTGAGCCGGAAACCCTCCAGGACGGCATCCTCCCCGCACCAGACGGTTATGGCGTTGCCCGGTTCCGCCGCCGTCTCCCTGGGGGTCATGACGAAGCCCGTGGCTCCCGGCCTCGCCGGGTCGTCCTGGGCCGCCGTGACGGTGAAATGCTTCCTCAGCTCGTCCGCGCCGTCGAAGAACGCCGTCAGCGGCCGGAAGCCCTCGGCCAGCTCGACTCCCTCGTAGACGCGCACGGTCTTCTCGCCGGGCAGGTACCACCAGGCGGTGCCCCCGTCGGTCACGAGCTCCTCCTCGGAGGGCTTCTCCTGGATCAGCCTGAGCTCCATGGGCTTCCGCCAGTACAGCACCCCCTCGGCGGTCTGGACGGCCTGGCTCTTGAACACCGGGTCCGTGGCTGGGGTGGAGGTGGACCTCCTGTAGACGGCCTTGAATCCGGTAAGCCCCTTGTAGCGGGCGGCGAACCTCCCCAGGAGCTCCTCCTGGGCCCTCTTGCCCCCGGCCTGGGCCGCGTCCAGAGGCGCCGCCGCGAGTATGAGGGCGAGCGGGAGGAGCGCGCAGGCAAGACGCCCCGCGACGCCTGAAGGGGTCGTCATGGTGTCCTCGTGGCCGGCATGCTTCGCCGGGCGGAAAGGGGCTCGAAGGGAAAGGGGCCGGCCCGCGGCCGGAAATCGGGGCGCGGGTGCCAGGGAAAGGCGGACGGGACCGTTCAGGGCGAACAGCGGCGGGGGACAGGCGGCCGGAAAGCCCGTGGACGTGAGGGAAGGGCGGGGCGTCCGACCTGCCCCCTCTCGGAAGGGGGGGCGGGGAACGGCGCCGGTCCCCAGACGGGACGGAGGATCCGGAGGACCCGTCCCGGACGGGGGGCACGGACTTGATGCCCCGACAGGGGCTGAAGGGCCGGGAGAAAGCCGGCGGGGGGGCCGCCCCGCCGCCGGACAAAAAATCGGGGCGCCCGGCCGGGCCGGGGCCCCGGGGGGGGCCGGGGGCCAGCCCCCCCCCCCGCCC